>CAILUV010000022.1 GCA_903837555.1 uncultured Alphaproteobacteria bacterium | reverse complement strand
CTGCTCGTCCTGCCACAACGCGGTCGATCCCATCGGCCTGTCGCTAGAAGGCTTCGATACCATTGGCGGCCGCCGCGAACGCGAGAATGGCGAGATGATCGATGTCTCGGCCACGCTGGCCGGCAAGTCGTTCCATGGCGCGGAAGGCTTGGGCAAGTTCCTCTACAACAGCCCCAAATTCCCGTCCTGCGTCGCGCGCAAGCTTTATTCCTACGCCAACGGCCTGAACAGCGAAGAGGTCGAGACCGCCGCATTCAAGGGTGGTCTCGATGCCTTCCAGAAGTCGGGCTATCGCCTGCGCGCACTCGTCAAGGGTCTGGTCACCGACCCGAAATTCTTTACCGCTTCGCTCGAAGCCCACGCCAAAGCTGAATAAGCCCCCCAAAACAGGAGCACAGACATGAAATTGGATCGCAGATTTCTTCTTCGCGGCATGTTCCACGGTTCGGCGGCCGCCATGATGGTGCCGTTCCTGGATTGCTTCCTGGACAGCAAGGGCAAGGCGTTGGCCGCCACGGGGCAGAAAGTCCCGACCCGCTTCAACACCTTCTTCTTCGGCTGCGGCCTGACCAAGCAGCTCTGGGTGCCCAAGACGGCCGGCCAGAATTACGAAACCACCGCCCAGCTCAAGCCGCTGGAAGCCTACAAGAACAAGCTGAACGTGTTCAGCGGATTGCGCATCCCGTTTGACGACAATCCCAACTATCAGCACTGGTCCGGCGTCGCTGCGGCTGCCACCGGCATTTCGCCTACCAAGAACGGCCAGTTCGATTCCAAGACGATCGACCAGCAGATTGCCGACGTGATCAGCCGCGGCGCCCGCTACAAGTCTGTGGCCGCCGCCGCGTCGGGCAACCCCAAGGAAAGCTATTCCAGCCTTGGCGGTCTCAACACGCTTCCGCCGGAAACCACGCCACTGGCGCTTTATACCCGCTTGTTCGGACCGGGTTTCCAGGATCCGTCGTCGGGCAACTGGAAGCCCGATCCGGCCATCATGGTGCAGCAGAGCGTGCTGTCGGTTGTGGCCGACGACCGCAAGCGTGCGATGATGAACCTGGGCGCCAGCGACAAGGCGCGCATGGACCAATACTTTACTTCGGTGCGTGAAGTGGAACTGCAGATGGCCACCCAGCTGCAGCGCCCTGAACTGACCGCCAAGGTCGCGATCCCGCCCGCGCCGACCGACGACATGCTGGTCAACAATGCGTTGCCCAATATCCGCAAGGTCGTGCCGCTGATGTCCAAGCTGGGCGCCATCGCGCTGGCGACCGACCAGACCCGCGTGTTCAACCTCAGCGTTTCGGAACCGGCTTCGCAGATTTTCATTCCGGGCGACTCCCTGGGCTATCACCAGTCCACCCATGAAGAGCCGATCGATCCGGTTCTGGGCTATCAGCCGCGCGTCGCGCAGTACAACGTGCACAGCATGGAGCTGTTCGCGATGCTGCTGGGTGAACTGGACGGCATCCAGGAAGGCGACGGCACGTTGCTGGACCACAGCCTGGTCTATGCCTTCACCGATCAGAGCTTCGCCAAGATCCACGCGGTCGACGGTCTGCCTATCCTGGTGGCTGGCGGTGCCAGCGGCCGCATGAAGGGCGGCTTCCACGTCGCGGGCGACAACAGCACCGTGTCGCGTGTCGGTCTGACGGTCCAGAAGGCGATGGGCATCAGCATCGATTCCTGGGGCATCAATTCGATGGAAACCAAGAGTCCCTTCACCGAATTGCTGGCCTAGTCCTTGTTTTAAACCCCTTGGGGGCGGCCGCGCATGGCCGCCTGATCCCCCGGAGATTGTTGCGTTATGTCTTCTGTTCTTTTTACCCGCGTTGTGGGCATTGCCATCGTGCTTTCCGTTACCGCCACTGCCATCGTCACTGCAGCCCCTGCCGATGTCGCCATGATCAAGTCGCGCCAGGAAAAGCTGCGCGACATGGGCAGTGCCCTCAAGCAGATTGACGACGAACTCAAGCGCCGCTCGCCGGACTGGGAGAATGTCATTCAGCCCAACGTGCAGATCCTGCATGACCGCAGTCCCTTCTTAATGAAGTGGTTCCCCAAGGGCAGCGGCCCGGAAGCTGGCGCGAAGACCTATGCGCTGCCGGCCATCTGGCAGAAGGGGGATGATTTCGCCAAGCATGCCCGCACCATGGTCGCCGAATCCCAGAAGCTGGAACAGGTCTTCGGAAAGAAGGACAGCGGCGAGATGCGCGCCCAGGTCGTGGCGCTGGGCAAGACCTGCAAGGGTTGCCATGACAGCTACCGCTCGCCGGACTATGAAAAAGATGCCGAGCAGTAATACATAAGAAGCAAGGATCGTTATGCGCGTGCCTGGGGTGCTCGGGGGGGATCAAAAGGCAGCCACGATGCGGGTTCTGCGTGTCTGGGATTTCCCGACCCGCATCATGCATTGGCTGCTGGTCGGCGCCATCGGGTTTTGCTGGTACACTGGCGAGACCGGTGATCTGGAATATCACCATTACAGCGGCTATGTGGCGCTTTGGGTCGTGCTGATGCGCGTCTGGTGGGGCTTTGTCGGTTCCTCCACCGCCAAATTCGCCAACTTCGTGCGCGGGCCGCAGACCGTCTTCAAATACGTGCGCACGCTGCACTTGCGCAATACGCCCGCCACGCTGGGCCATAACGCGCTGGGGGCGATCAGCGTGCTGGCGCTGCTGGCGGCTGTCGCCGGCGTGGGCGTTACCGGCCTGTTCGCGGTGGACATGGATGTCCTCTATTCCGGTCCCCTGTCGATGTATGTCGATTTCAAGGAAGGGCGCTGGTTCGCCCGCTGGCACTCCACACTGTTCGATGTGCTGCTGATTGTGATCGCCCTGCATCTGCTGGCGGTCAGTTTCTACTATGCCTACAAGCGCCAGAACTTGGTGGCCAGCATGATAACCGGCAAGCGCAAGGCGCCCGAGGTCAGTGGTTCGGAACTGGAAGTTGCGCCGGTCTGGCGGCTTCTGGTCGGGGCGGCCATCGTTTCAGGCATCATCTATGTTATCGACACGGGATTCTTCTACTGAAGCCTGCTACTCTCAAGAAAAACAAATGGGCGGAAAAGACATGAAACGCAGTTTGATTTTGGTTTTTGCAATGACCGGCTTGTGCGCGATGCCTCTGGCCGCGCTGGCGCAAACCCCGGCCAGCGCCGTCACGCCCACCCCGCCACCGTCCGATATCCTGCCGATGGTTCCGTCCGCCAAACCGGGCGTATATTCCCAGCAGACCGTCAGTCCCGCCCGCTTTCGCCTGACGGTGACGGGCAAGACGTTCACTTCGCGCGAAGCGATCGAGAAGTATCTCGCCTGGCGTGCCGCCGAACTGACGATGGCGCAGAAAGGCACCTGGTTCACGCTGAATGAAGGCCGTCAGGCCGGCGATGCCGGACCCGAACCGGTGAATGACGATCCGGCGCGCGCCGGCAAGCGTTACAGCTTTCGCATGGCCTATTGGCGCCCGGTGTGGCGTTACAAGACCGCCGGCGCTGCGAACTGGACCGTGTGGAGCCCGTTCTCCGGCCAGGCGTTCTTCGCCGACGGCAAGGACCCCAAGACCATCAGCGATTTTGAAGTCAGCGCCGATATCACGATCCGCAAGGGCACCATGGATGGCGCCAACCCTCTTGGTTTTGAAGCTTCGGCTCTTTCCGATCTGCTGATCAATCAGGTTTCACCGCCGGAATAATAACCGCAAGGAACACACACAATGGGAATGCATCGCCGTACCGCCGCCAAACTGATCGCCGGATTTGGCCTGACAGCCGCCGCGATGCCAGTATTCGCGCAAGGAAAAACCGTCGAAGTCTCGATGGGGCGGGGGAAGATGGTCTTCCTGCCGGCTTCCATCACCATCGCGTCCGGCGACACGGTGAAGTGGACCAATCCCGCAGTGGTTCTGCACAGCGTGACATTCGATCCTGCCGCCGCGGTGAAGCCGGAGAATGTGGCGCTGCCGCCCGGCGTGAAGCCGTTCGATTCCGGCGACATGGGCCAGGACGCGACCTTCAGCCATACCTTCACGGAAAAAGGTACCTACAAGTATATCTGCAAAATGCATGAGGCCATGGGCATGATCGGAACAGTGATCGTCACCTGACCGGCCTGTTTGTTCGTCGCGTAAGCGTGGGCTGTGTTTGTGGCCCGGTTTTCAGTCATGAGGTGATCACATGATATCGCACACACGCTTTTTGCTTTGCTCGGTTGCCGCCGCGTCGCTGACCGCGATGGTCCAGCCGGCATCGGCCGCGCCCTGGCAGCGTGGCTTTGTCGTGGCCACGTATGAATATGCCTTCCGCTATGGCGGCCGCGCTGGTTTCGAACGCGCCGGCGACATCGAGCCTGGCTCGGACTGCCTGCATGGCAGCAGCGTGCATTTCGCCAATGACAAGAATACCGAAGCGGCGCTCAAGCAGCCCTTCCGCAGCAAGTATGAGATCGAGGCGATCTCGCGTCCGCCGGGCCTGGAACAGGTGAAAGCGCCGGTGCTGACGCGCTTCCATATCTGGAACCGCGCCATCACCTATCGCGCCTGGAAGCGCGGCATCGAAACCTATGTGAACCCCTGGGCGGCGGAAGATCCGGGCCAGCCGGAAGTCACCGGCAAGATTGCCACCGGCTTCAATCTGGACGGCAACTCCAACACCGGTGGCTTTGTTTCGGAAGATGGCGAGCGGGGCATCGACAATGCGCTGTACCGGGCCTGGGGCTGCGATGCGCCCTGGCGCGGCAACGGCAATGCCACGCTGCATCTGCGCGCCAACGACAAGATGCAGGGCGGCCTGTACACCATGGTGATCCGGGTGTCGGGAAACAAGGATCCGATGAACGACGACAATGCCATCGTCGAAATCGGCTATTCCCCGGACAAGATCACCAAGAATGCCCGCGGCGACGTGGCGGCGGATTATTCCTATCGCATCGTCAAGAGCGAGCAGTACACCAAGCTGAAGGCGCGGGTGCGCAACGGGGTGGTCGAGACCGAGCAGGTCGAAGAGCTGCATGCGCCACGCATCGCCTGGTTCTATGACCATGCCGGCGACGCCGACTTCCGCAAGGGCAAGATCCGCCTGGAAATTGCGCCCGACGGCAATGCCAAGGGCCTGATCGGCGGCTATCGCGACTGGCGCAAGCTCTACACCGAGAACACCTTCGCGCAGGATGGCGGCCAGCAGGGCATTCGCGAGCATGAAGACGGGGTGGCGCTGTATTATGCCCTGAAGCGCAATGCCGACGGCATGGCCGACTCCAAGACCGGCGAGAAGATGGGCATTTCGTCCACCTACCGCATTACCGCCATGCCGGCCTATGTGGTGGATAGCGCAAAGCCGCTGGGGGTGACCATCATCCAGGCCGAGGAAAAGCGCAAAGACGCCTTCCTGGCCATCCGTGAAGCGACCATCAAGTCGACCAAGACCCGAATCGTGCAGGGCGTGCCGCCGGGCACGACCCAGGGCGCCTTCCCGGCGCTGGAACGCAACATTCAGGACCTGCCCAGCAAGGAGTTTTTCCTGAAGGTTCTGGACCGCCCGCACTATCCGGGCGAGGCGATGGAGATTGAAGGCGAGCGCTTCAATCTGAAATCGGGCGACGAACTGCCGGCCAAGCCGGAGCCTTCTAAGCCCGCGGCCAGTGACAAGCAGGTGCGCAATGAAACCGCGTCTGCCAAGGTCGCCGACGCC
Source organism: uncultured Alphaproteobacteria bacterium (assembly GCA_903837555.1). Classification (GTDB taxonomy): domain Bacteria; phylum Pseudomonadota; class Alphaproteobacteria; order Micropepsales; family Micropepsaceae; genus Rhizomicrobium. The sequence goes on along the minus strand of CAILUV010000022.1, from coordinate 102,101 downwards.
CGTTAAGGCTTGCCAAAAGACAGCCGCCGGTCCGGATGTGCGGGCCGGCGGTTTTTATTTGCGGATTTGGGCCAGCGTGGTTTTGCGCAGTTTGGCCACCACATTGTATTCGGAATCCACCACTTCGGCGATTTCATACTGCATGGCGGTACCCAGGAAGGGTGCGATTTCCTGCGGCGTCATCTGGTAGGTCGTGGCCAGCCAACGGCTCATTTCGGTGGTGGCGGTGCGCATGGCGGCGTCCAGCGTGACGCCGGTACCCATGATCATCATGAACTCGCCATTCTCCACGCGGGGATGGCCCCCCGCCTGGCCGGGAATGAGATCGACGGTAAAATGCACATCCATCGAGGTTTCCAAGCCCTGTCCCGGCAATTCGCCGTCACCCTGCTGGGCATGGCCATCGCCGATAAACAGCAGTGCGCCGGGCTGGAACACGGGCAGATAGACAGTGGCGCCCTCGCGGATCTGCGAGGAATCCAAGTTGCCGCCATAGGCGCCCAGCCGCCCGCTGACAAAGACTTCATCGCGGGTGGGCGCCACGCCGATGCCGCCCAGCATGGGGTCCAGCTTGACCTTGTAATCGGCCAGCCGGGGCGACGGATTGATGATGGTGGCGATGCCCGCGGCGGCGTCGATCTTCCACTGGGTAAAGCCGGGTTCGTGCCTGGCCATTTCGCGGATGGCACCGGCTTCCAGCGCGTTGCTGGACAGAAGATTGGTCTGATAGGCGGTATCGCGGTTGGTGCGGATGCGGTCCAGGTGCACCACCAGCGTGTCGCCGGGCATGGCGCCTTCGATATAAAAGGGACCGGTCTGGGGATTGCCGCGCGGGGCGCGGGGCTTGCGGTCCTTGTCAAAACCGCGGCTGTCCAGCGTTTCGGTTTTCACGCTGTCGCCCGGAAACAGACGTACCGCGGGCGCGATCGCGCCCGAATAGAAAGTGTAGAAATGCTGCGGCTTGAAGTCATGCAGTGTGGCGCGCGCGGGCTTAGGAGCAGGGCGCTTGCCGTCCAGCGTGACGGGAATCTCCTGCAGGGTGCCGGTGCCGGTCAGGCGACTGCCGCTCCGCCGCAACACGAATTCCCCGCAGGGCTTGCCGCCATCCTCGCAGGCCAGCCGCAGGCCGTCTTTCTCCAGACGCCCGGAAAACATCGGGTTTTTATTGTAGGCCGCGGTATAGCGCTCGCCGTCCTGCTGGACCGTCAATCGGCCATCGACCATCGGCAGATAGAAATTCTTCTGCCCAAACTCGCGCACCGCAACTTCCCAGGTGCCGGTAAAGTCGGATTGTGCCAGCGCAGCTGTAGCGCCGGATATAAGTAAAGCCAGCGACAGCGCGGCAGGACGGATCATGAAAGCCCCCATTGGAACGGCTGAAAATTAGCGCGACAGGCCCTTGAAGGTAAACTTCTGCACCCGCCCGTCGCGGCCATCACCGGTATAGATGTTGCCTTTGGAATCGGTGGCGATGATGTGCAGTCCCAGGAACATCCCGGGCTGGTTGCCGACATGACCGAACTTGCCCTGCGGGATTTCCTGCAAGGTCTGGCGGTCCAGAACTCGCACCCGCTGCTGATGACCTTCGCAGACATACAGGAAGCGCTGCTCGGGATCGCCTGACAGCGCAACGCTGTTGACGGTTCCAAAGCCCACCATGGGGATTTCGCGGGCGACAAAGGCTTCTTTCAAGAACGTGCCCTCCAGGGTGAATGCCTGGACGCGGTTGTTGTTGCGGTCGGCGACATAGACGATGCCGTCATTGGAAATCGTCAGGCCATGCACTAGGTTGAACTGCTGGGGCACCGGATCGTATGTGCGTTCCTTGCTGGCGGCATCGTCCGGAGCGCGGCCATAGGCGCCCCACATCCGCTTGAACTTGCCGGTATCGGCATCGACCACCACCACCCGCCGGTTCAGATAGCCGTCGCCGATGAACAGCTCGTTGGTCTTGGCCCAATAGACCGGCTGGGAGGGGTGATTGAGATTGGCGGTGTCCAGGCTGCCCTTGCTCTGGCTAGATTTTCCCACCTGCAGCAGAAATTTGCCGTCATTGGTGAATTTCAGGCAGTGATTGTCATCTTGTTCCGCCTTGGCGTCGCGGCCATTGCCGCAGACCCAGACATTGTCTTTAGAATCTACCGCGATGCCATGTTCGGAAACCGGCCATTCGAACTTGGCGCGCTCTGCATCACTCATCTGGAACGGCCCGCCCCACCCGCGCAGGAATTTTCCGCTTTGGTCGAACGCCACGACTGACGGCGCGGGCACGCCGGATGCTTCCTGCGGCGGCTCGTCCAATTGCGGTACCACCCGGCGGGGCCGGGAAATGACCCAGATATTGTCCTTGGAATCCACGGCAATGCCCGCGATCTGACCGAAGAAATAGCCATGCGGCATCTGCTTGGGCCAGGCCGGGTCCACCTTGAATTTGGGAATGCCTTGCGCCTGCGCCGGCGCGGCCAGTGCCGCCATGCCGAATAGAAGAGACGCCACCCAACTGCCTGTTTTCATGGTTTTTCTCTTTTTCGAAGGCAGGTCAAAGGATGCCACAGTCCCCGGCATGGATAAATCCTGCGCTGCAGCAAGGGCGCCCAAACTGGTACCCGTGCGCACCCTGGGTTATAGTGCGGGTAACAAAAACAAGAAGAGGAAGCCGGGATGATGCGCTCTTTCTCGCTATGGGGCTTGAGCCTGCTGGCACTGGCGGCGCTGCCCGGCGCGGCGCAGGCCCAAAGCTATCCGGTCTTTGAAGTGGACTTTGGCTGGCCCAAGCAGCTGCCTAAGGGTTATGTCTTCGGTCCCAGTGGCGGCGTCACCGTGGATGCCAAGGGACATATCTGGGTCTATTCCCGCCCCACACAGCTGCGCATCGCTATCAACGATCCCCCGACCGAGTCATCCGGCGTGCCGGCGCCCTCGGTGATCGAGCTGACGCCAGACGGCAGTTTTGTGCGCGGCTGGGGCGGCAAGCTTGCGATGAGCAAAGCAGAACTTGCCCAGTTCGACTGGCCGATCCAGGAGCATGGCATCGCGCTGGACAGAAAGAACCGCGTTTGGGTGTGCGGCAATGGCCGCGATCCGGAAGGCGAAAAGGCCGGGCGCAGCCGGGAAGACAACCAGTGCATCGTCTTCACCGCCGACGGCAAATTCGTGATGCAGATCGGCAAGGCTGGCCAGAACAAGGGCAGTCTGGATATGCAAAATCTCGGCCGCCCGTCCCAGCCTTTCTATTGGGCCAAGACCAACGAGATGTTCATCTCCGACGGCTATGGCAACCGCCGGGTGGTGGTGCTGGACGCCGACACCGGCAAGTTCAAGCGGATGTGGGGCGCTTATGGCAAGATGCCCGACGACAGCTATCCGCGTTACCGCGTCTACACGCCGGTGCAGCAGCAGTTCAACCTGCTGCATGGCATGGCGATCTCGCTGGACGGCACGGTATATGTCGCCGACCGCAATGCCAATCGCGTACAAGCTTTCACCCTGGACGGAAAATTCATCAATGAAGGCCTTGTGGCCCCCGGTTCACCCATGACCGGAAATGGCTCGGCCTTTGGCGTGGCGTTCTCGGGCGACAGTGAACAGCGCTTTCTCTATATCGCCGACGGCCATAACCAGAAGATCCGGGTGTTGGATCGCAAAAGCCTAAAGGAGATTCACGGTTCGGCCTTTGGCCGGATCGGGCTGGGCAACGGCCAGCTAGCCAACATCCATGTCATCGCCAATGACGCAGCTGGCAACCTGTATATCGGCGATGGCGGCGGGCGCTTCCAGAAATTCGTCTTTAAGGGCCTTTCCAAATAGGGTGCAGCAACCGCCATTTAATGGAGACATATAATGTACAGTCACATTTTCCTGGCAGCGGCGCTGTGCTTGTCAGGCCCCGTACTGGCCCAGACGCCGGACACGGTTTTCCTGGAACAGCTCACCTGGGATGAGGCGCGCGACGCCATTGCGGGCGGCAAGACCACCATCATCATCCCGACCGGTGGGACCGAACAGAACGGGCCGCACATGGCACTGGGCAAGCACAATGCCCGTGTCGCCGCCAATGCGAATACAATCGCGCGGCGGCTGGGCAATGCGCTGGTGGCGCCGACCATGGCCTATGTGCCCGAGGGCGGGGTCGAACCGCCCACCGGTCATATGCGCTATACCGGCACCATCACGCTGCCCGACCCGGTCTATCGCCAGGTGCTGGAATATGCCGCGCGCAGCCTGAAACTGCATGGCTTCAAGGATATCGTTTTTTTGGGTGACAGCGGTGGCAACCAGCCCGGCCAGATGGCCGTGGCCGCGACCCTGAATGCCGAATGGGCGGGCGCCGATGTGCGGGTCCACAATTTCTTCAATTACTATCGCGGCGATGTAGAAGGCGACGCGGCACTGATGATGCAGCGGGGCATCCGCAAGGACGAGATCGGCGACCATGCCGATGTGCGCGATACCTCGCTGCTGCTGGCAACTGCACCGGGACTGGTGCGCATGAACAAGCTGCAGCCGGGTGACGGCAAGAATGGTGTGGTAGGCGATCCGCGCCGCGCCAGTGCGGAGATTGGCCGCGCCCTGATCGAAAAGACCGTGACCCGCACGGTTGCGGAAATCCGCGCTTCGATCGTCAGCGCCCGCAAGCCATAAAAAAGACCGGCGCCGTGTTTGCGGCGCTGGTCTCTTATTTCAACAATCTACCGCGTCTAGCGGCGGGTTGCCTGCCACTTGCCGCCGTCCGAAGTCGTGCCTTCGATGCGGTTGCCGGTGACACGGCCGCGATAGGTGTTGCTGCCGACGGTGAAGGAGATTTCATCGCCGCGCATCTTGCCATTGGCGATGGGGGCGCCCTTCAGCGAACCGGTCAGCATCTGATAGGTCTGTGACAGGGTCAGGTCGCCCTGCGGCGTCTGCCAGGTTCCGGCGACCTTGGCGGGGATGATCCAGAGCATGGCGCGGCAATAGCTGGAGCATTCGGTGGTGGCCGAAACCTCCTGGTCGGGAGTCCAGTCGCCCATGTCGAACGAGTTCGACACCACCCGGGTGCCCGGTTTCATGTTCAGAAGCTGCGGACGCAGGCGCACGTTGAGGTCGGGCAGCAGGAACAGGGTGATGACTGTCGCCTTGCTGAAATCGGTCTTGAAGATGTCGCCCTGCACGAAGGTCGCCTTGTCGGAAACACCGGCGGCCTGGGCATTGCGGCGCGACAGCGCCACCATGTCGGGGTTGAATTCGACGCCCTGGGCCCGCACGCCGCGCTTGGCGGCGGTGATGACTGTGCGGCCGTCACCCGAACCCAGGTCCATCAGGAAATCCTTGGGCGTGACCTTGCCCATGTCGAGCATGCGGTCTACCAGCGCCTGGGCGGTCGGCACCCAGACCACGTCCTTGCCCTGCTGGCCATATTCCGGCTCGAAGGGCTTCTGCTTGTCCTGCGCCAGCGCGGGGCTCAGCGTCATCATCACTGCGACGCAAGACGCGCTCAGCAGCTTGGAAAGGGTCTGGGAATTCATGGTACCTCCTGGTGTGTTGGCATAATCAAGGTTCTTGAAAAATCATTCCGCCGCTGCGGTCTTGCGGCTCAGCAGCAACAGCGGCGTTCCGGCCACCAGCACGCCCACGCCCACCAGGGCGCCGATGCCGGTATATTCCAGGCTGGAATAGAGCAGGTAGATGCAGGTGAGGACGAAGATGATGGGCGTGACGGGATAGAGCGGCACGCGATATCCCAGGATGCGGTCGGGCTCGCGGCGGCGGAAGATGAACAGCGAGATGCCGACCAGGATCATGAAGAACCAGAAGACCGGCGAGGTATATTCCACCATGGTCTTGAAGCCGTCGCGGGTGAAGGCGCCCAGCACCACCAGCGCCAGGGCGATAACACCTTGCAGTGCGAAGGCATTGGCCGGGTTTTCTCCCCTGGCGTCCCAGATGCCGAAGAATTTCAGCCCCGGCAGATCGCGGCCCAGCGCGTAATAGACCCGCGCGCCGGTGAAGATGGTGGCGTTCAGGGTGCTGATGGCCGCGCCGCAGACAAAGATGGCGATCAGCGTGGCGCCGGCAGGGCCAAAGGCAGTGCGCATGACATCGGCGGCGATGGTGCTGGAATTTTTCACCCCGTCGAAACCCAGCACGTACAGATACGTCCAAGCGACCAGGAAATAGAGCAGGGTGACGGCGAGGATGCTCAGCACCAGAACCCGCACGATGTTGCGCTTGCCGTCGCGCAGTTCCGCCGAAATATACGCCGCCTCGTTCCAGCCGCCATAGGTGAGCAGTACGAAGACCATCGCGAGCCCCAGAAGGGTGGGGCCGCCGCCGGCGGCGGCAGCAGCAGGCGTCGCCACGGCCGCCGTGCCCGACAGCGCCACCACGATGCCCGCCACGATCAGGGCCAAAAGGGCGACGATGTCCATGCTGGTAAAAATCTTTTGTGCCAGCTTGCCCTGCGCCGTGCCGGCCATGTTGATGCCGGTGAAGACGGCAATGATGATGGCGGCATGAATGGCGGGCCCGTACGCGCCCAGCGGCACGATGGACTGGGCATAGTCGCCATAGACGAAGGCCACCAGCGCAATGGCGCCGGTCTGGATCACGGTGCAGCGCGCCCAGGCGAACATCAGCGCCACGCCCCGGCCATAGGCGCGGGACAGGAAGTGATACTCGCCGCCGGCATGGGGATGGGCGGTGGCGATCTCGGCATAGCAAAGCGCGCCGACCAGGGTGAGGAAGCCACCCACCAGCCACAGCGCCAGATAATTGAAACTGCTGCCTGAAAACTGGGCCACCAGCGACGGCGTGGCGAAGACGCCGATGCCCACCACCATGCCGATCACCATCACCAGGCCATCGGCGAGCGACAAGGTCTCGCGCGGCGCGGCGGTATCGTTATGCATGGTTTCCTTCCCTGATGGCCTACTCGTTGACGCGGCCAATCAGACGAAAGCCGGTGCGGTCGAGCGTGTGCATTTTGGCCGCAAAATGTGACGTCCACGCGGAATTGTGCCGATCACCGGGGGCTCTGTCAAAGCGCCTCCGTCTTCAAAAAGCCGCCGGACAGGTTGTCAGCCGGGCGTCAGTCGGGCGCTTTGGGGACCACATATTTGCCCCTGCGGCCCAGCACATAGGTCGCCAGGATCAGCAAGATAAGCCCCCCTGCAATGGCCGGGGGGCGCCAGTCATTCTGCAGCATCTGCCCGCCGATCATGACCAGGCACAGGGCGGCGCCCAGCACCGGGATGATGATGGGGGCATTGAAGCTGCCGCGAACGTCGCCCTCACGGCGCTTCAAGACGATCAACGCGCCATTGACGATGACGAACACCAGCAGCAGCAGCAGGACGGTTGCGCCCGCAAGCTGGGCAATGTCCCCTGAGAACTGGAGGGCGGCAACGATGCTGAAAATCACCAGCACGGCGACATGGGGCGTGCGGCGGGATTTGTGGACCGTGCCCAGCACCTTGGGCAGCAGGCCCTGGCGCGACAGGCCGTAGAGCATGCGCGAGCCCATGATGGTGTTGACCAGCGCGGTGTTGGCCACGGCAGCGATGGTGATGAAGGTGAAGCCGACCGCCGGAAACCAGGGTGCGGCCCGTTCGATCACCGCCCGCAAGGGGCCGGGCGCGGTAGCCAGTTCCTGCCACGGCACCACGGAAACCGCCGTGATCGACACCGCTATATATATAAGTGACGTGATCAGCATGGCCCCGATCAGGGCAATGGGGATGCTGCGTTCGGGCTCTTTAACCTCTTCGGCGACATTCAGCATGTCTTCAAAGCCGATGAAGGAGAAGAAAGTGAGGATCGCGCCCTGCAGCAGCAGCGCAGCGGTCAGCGCGCCTTCGGGATTGGACGGGCTGGTCGCCACCTCCATCAGGTCGGCGCCGCCCCAATAGCGGATGCCCACCGCCACCACCAGCAGCAGGCCGGAGATTTCCACCAAGGTGCAGGCCGCGTTGGCCCACAGCGATTCCGATATGCCGCGATAGACGATGCCCGCCACCACCAGCATGAAGCCGATCGCCAGCAGCACGATCTCCAGCGGCGCGCCCACCACCGTCACGCCGGTGCTGAAGCCGAACAGCGAGTTCAGATTGACCGCGATCACCTTGGACCCGGCGGAGATCGAGGCGATGCCCGATGCCACCACCGTCAGCCCCACCAGATAGCTCAGCCAAGGCTGGTTGAAGGCGCGGTGCGTGGCGTAGGCGGCGCCCGCCGCCCGTGGGTAACGCGAGGCGATGGAGGCATAGGACAGACCGGTCAGCAGCGCCGCGCCCATGGCCAGCAGGAAAGCCATCCAGACCGCACCGCCCATGATGCCGGCGCCCTTGCCGACCAGGCCGTAAATGCCTGCGCCCATCATCGAGCCGACGCCGTACAGCATCAGTTGGCCGGTGCCGATGGTACGCTTGAGCTCTGCCATTCGATAATCCCCGCACCGTCACCGCGACGGGCGCAGTATGAGGCAGACCAGGCATTTGTGGTCGAAATAATACAGCCCCGCCGCCCCTTTTATGCCCTCATGGATTTGCTAGGCTGGCGCGGGTTGGCACCTATCGCGGCGCGATTTTCCAACACGTCCGGTATGTGAGCCTCAATAAAAGCCAAGGGATCGCAAGCCATGACCGGAATGCTCAGCGATGAACAATTGGCGGCCCTGACGCCGTCGGAGCTTTGCCCGCACCGCACCCCCATTCCCACCCAGGCGGTGTCCAGCGACGAATATTACCCTCCGCCGCAGAATGAAAAGCAGCGCGAGGTCGAGGCCCGCATGCTGGCGATGGCCGACGAACTGGGCAGAAAGTCCGGGCTGGACCGCCGTCGCTTTTTCCAGACCGCGTCCGGCATGGCGGTGGCCTTCGTGGCGATGAACCAGGTCTATGGCGGGCTGTTTGAGGCTCATGCCCAGGAAGCGGCTACGCCTGAGCAAGCCAAGGCCCGCGCCGACGGTCTCAAAGACCAGTTCATCATGGACATGCACACGCATTTCCTGCGCGACGACACCCGCCTGACCGGCTTCGTCGCCATGCGCACGGCTGTGGGCAAGCAGGGCTGGAACAAGGCGCTGGCCGAAAAAGAACAGACTATCGAGGATCTGAAGTTCGAGAACTACAAGAAGGAGATGTTCCTCGACAGCGATACCAAGATCGCACTCATCTCATCGGCCCCGTCGGAAATTCCCGCCGACTGGTTTCTCACCAACCAGCAGATGGTCGATGCCCGCGCGCGGGTGAACAAGGAGGCCGGCAGCCGCCGGTTGATGGCGCATTGCATCTTCACGCCGGGCCGTCCGGGCTGGCTGGATGATCTGGATGCGGCGCTGGCGCTGAAGCCGGAATCGGCCAAGGGCTATACGGTGGGCGACAACACCCACAAGGACCTCAGTGTCTATCCCTGGCGGATGGACGACGAGAAAGTCACCTATCGGGGCTATGAGAAGATGGTGAAGGCAGGCATCAAGAATGTCTGCGTCCACAAGGGGCTTTATACCGAAGCAACCGCCAAGCGCTTCCCCAAGCTGGAAGCCTATGCCGATGTTTCTGACGTGGCCAAGGCGGCCAAGGACTGGCCCCAGCTCAATTTCATCATCTATCACTCCGCCTTCCGCAATGAGAGCACCGAGCGCTCGCTGGCCGAATTCGAGCGCACCGGGCGACTGGAATGGGTCAGCGATCTGGCCGACATTCCGCAGCGGCACGGCGTGAACAATGTCTATGGCGATCTGGGCCAGATATTCGCTGCCACCCTGGTGTCGCAGCCGCGCGTCTGCGCCGCGATCATGGGCACGCTGATCAAGGGCCTGGGGCATGATCGGGTGGTGTGGGGCACCGACGCGCTGTGGACCGGCTCGCCGCAATGGCAGATCGAAGGCCTGCGCCGCCTGGAAATTCCCGAGGACATGCAGAAGAAGTATGGCTTCAAGCCGCTGGGCGATGCGCGCGGCGCGGTGAAGACGGCGATATTCGGCGACAACAATGCCCGCCTGTACGGCATCAACCAGAAGCGCGCCGGGCTGGAAGCGGGTCTCGACCGGTTCGCCAGCCTCAAGCGCGATTATGAAGCGGCAGGGCCTGACCCCAGCAACCTGCGTTACGGATATATCAACACCGCCCGGGGGTAAACAAAAACGCCGCCGGTGATGGCCGGCGGCGTTTTCATTCGTGCGTGTTTGCCGATCTAGTCGGGCGCGCGCTTGGTGTCGACTTTGCGGTCCTTGAGAAGCTGGATGTAGAACACCCGCAGCTTTTCCGGACCGACGCGGTTGACGAAGCTGCCCGGCGAAACGCGGCGCTCGTCCACCACGTTCAGCGCCGCGCCCTTGTCGGCCAGATAGGTGATGACCTCTTCATATTCGGTCGAAGTGCGGTTCTCCACCACCATGTGCATGATGCTGCGGCCTTCCTGGGCCAGGACATGGATGTCCGGATCCTTTTCGACGGCGAACTTCAGCGCTTCCAGGTTGCCGCCGCGGGCCGCAGCCAGCGCCAGCGTCAGGCCGTCGGCGGCCTTGGCCTTGGGATCGGCACCCGCTTCGATCAGGGTTTGCATGGCCGGGAGCGAGCCGGACTGCGCCGCCAGCAGCAGCGCCGGGGTCGGCGTCGCGGGCGGCGACAGCAGATACTCAAAGGCTTCCAGTGGGCGGCGCTTCACGCCTTCCGCGTCGGTCTTGATGGGCTTGGGATTGGCGCTGCCCAGGGCCGCGACCTGCACCGGCTTGTCGTTCCAACTCGGACCGTTCTGGATCAGCATGGCGGCATAGAGGACGCCTTTCTGCTGCGCCACCGGCGGCGGCGCGGTCACCGACTTGGCGTCGCCACCCTTGGACAAGACCAGCTTGATGAAATCGGCATCGCCGCTGGCGGCGGCGACATGGATCATCTGCCAGCCGCGGGCATCACGGGCCTTCGCGTCGGCGCCGCGGTTCACCACATCCATCGCGAAGGGAATGTTCTTCATCACCATGGCCGCCTGCACCACCGTGGTGCCTTCGGGCGTCACGGCCTTGGTGTCGGCGCCCAGCTTGAGCAGCAGGGTCGAAGACGGCGCGTTGCGGCTCTGCAGCGCGAAGAAGACCGGCGTCCAGCCCTTCTTCGACACGGCGTTCACGTTGGCGCCGTTCTTGGCCAGCACCGCGATGTTGTCCGCGCGGCCCTTGGCGGCCGCCCACATCAGCGGGGTCTGGCCCGCATCATCGGCGGCGTTCACATTCGCGCCCTTGGCAATCAACGCCGCCACGGTTTGTGGCGTGGTGGTGCCGGCGCACAGCGCCAGCGCGCTGATGCCGTCGGCGCGGGCCGCCTTGGCATCGGCGCCGGCATTCAGCAGGCTGGATACGATGGCGGGGTTACCGCCTTCGCAGGCCAGGGTCAGCGGCGAGGCGCCGTTGATGTCCACCACATTGGGCTTGGCGCCGGCCGCCAGCAGCATCGAGACCGCCTGTTCGTCCTGGCGGTCGACCGCCCAGGCCAGGACGGTCGCATTGTCCGCCAGCGGGGCGTTGGGATTGGCGCGCGCGGCCAGCGCGTTCTTGATGGCGGCGTGATCGTTGCCTTTCACAGCCTGCGCCAGCCGGTCTTCCTGAACGCCTGCCCAGCCAACGGCCGGCAGGGCGCCCAGAAGCAAAACGCCTAATCCAAATGCCTTCTTCATGTGCCCCATGCCCGTTTGCTTACGCCATATAACCCTGGAGACGGCCGGTGCTGTCGCCCAGCTTCTCGGTCTTCACGCCAAGCTGATCCATCATCGACAGCATCAGGTTGGTCATGGGCGTGCCAGCAGCGGCGCGGTGATGGCGGCCGCCAGAGGTCATGCCGCCCGCCACGATGGTGGGCAGGTCGCGGTGGCTGTGCTTGTTGGGGTCCGCCAGGCTGGCGCCGGCCAGCAGCAGCGTGTTGTCCAGCAGTGTGCCGGTGCCGTCCTTGGTCTCGCTCATACGCTTCAGGTAGTAGGCCACCTGTTCCATGTGCAGTGTGTTGATCTTGGTCAGCTTTGCCAGCTTTTCCGGATCGTTGCCGTGGTGGCTCATCGGATGGTGCGCGTCCGGCACGCCGATTTCCGGATAGGAACGGCCGCTGACTTCGCGCGCCAGCATCAGCGTGTTGACGCGGGTCAGGTCGGCCTGGGCCGCCAGCACCATCAGGTCCACCATCATCTGGGCATGCTCGGCGAAATTGTCCGGGATGCCGGCGGGACGGGTATAGTTGGGCAGCGCCACGTCATTGCCGCCCTGTTCGATCTTCTGGATGCGGCGCTCGATGTCACGCACCGAGGTCAGATACTCGTCCAGTTTGCGCTTGTCGGTGGCGCCCATGTTGCCCGACAGGCGGCGGGCGTCATCGGCCACGAAGTCCAGGATCGAGGCCTGACGCTTCAGGCGCATCAGGCGGGTCTTGGCGTCCAGGCTGTCGCCATCGCCGAACAGCCGCTCAAAGATTTCGCGCGGGTTGACGGTGACAGGCAGCGGGGTGGTCGCGTTGCTCCAGGACAGGGTGTTGGTATAGGCGCAGGAATAGCCGGTGTCGCAGCTGCCCACCAGGCTGGGGGGCTCCAGGCCCATTTCCAGCGACGGGATCTGGGTCAGTTCGGCGAACTGCTGGGCCACGACCTGGTCCATCGAGATGCCGTTGGTCAGGTCGGCGCCTTCGGTCTTCTTGACATGCACGCCGGTCAGGTAGGTGCCGCAGCAACGGCCATGGTCGCCCGCGCCGTCGCCCAGGGCTTCGGCCTGGTAGTGGTCCAGGCCGGAAATGACCTGGAACTTGGAACGGTAGGGTTCCAGCGGCTTGAGGATCGGCGTGATCTCGTAGTTGGAGCCGGTCGCGGTGGGCGTCCAGTTTTCCATCTGCATGCCGTTGGGCGCGTAGATGACATGCAGGCGCTTGCGCGCGGCATGCTGGGCTTCGACGGCGGACGCGCTGCTGGGCAGCATGGCATCCATCAGCGGGAGCGCCAGCACGGCGCCCGTGCCACGCAGGAGGGTACGGCGATTCATGGACTTGCGGGTGATGTTCATTTCTCGGGTGTCCTTCTCATGGCGAATGGGGTGCTTTGAACAATGGCAAGAATGATGGACTGCATGCGGTAGTCGTTCTCTTTGGCGGTATCGCGCACGATACGCACCGCTGGCATGTCATAGGCTTCGACGCCGCGGCCCAGCGCGTAGGTCATCAGGCGTTCGGTGAAGGCCTCGACGAACTGGTCCTTGCGGGACAGCAGCACATTCTGCAGGCCCGCCGGGCCCTCGAACTTGGTGCCGTCCGGCAACACGGCCGAGACGTCCAGCAATCTGCCGGCATCCTTGTCACGCCAGCCGCCGATCGCGTCGTAATTCTCCAGGCTGAAGCCGAACGGATCCATCTTGGTGTGGCAGGAGGCGCAGACCGCATTGGTGGCATGGGCCTGCATCTGCTCGCGGATGGTCAGGGCCTTGCCCTTCGTGGTCGAGCCCAGGTCCGGCACGTCCGGCGGCGGCGGCGGCGGCGGCGCGGCCAGGATGTTCTCCAGGATCCACTTGCCGCGCAGCACGACCGAGGTGCGGTTGTTGTAGCTGGTCACGGTCAGGATCGACGCCTGGTTCAGCAGGCCGCCATGACGCTTGGCGGGATCCAGCTTCACCTTGCGGAAGGTGGTGCCATAGACGCCCGGCACCTTGTAGTGCTCGGCCAGGCGCTGGTTCAGATAGGTGTAGTCGGCGTCGAGGAAGTCGACGACGCTGCGGTTTTCCTTGACCACGCCGTCGAAGAACATTTCGGTTTCCGTCAGCATCGCGGCGCGCAGGCGCTGGTCGAAGTTCGGGAAGACGCGGCGGTCGGGACGCTGATGCTCCAGCTTGCGCAGGTACAGCCACTGGCCGGCGAAGTTGGTGGTCAGCGCCTTGGCTTTCGGATCGTTCAGCATGCGCGCGATCTGCTGCTTGAGAATAGCGGGCTTGCTCAGCTGCTTCTTCTCGGCGACCTGCAGCAACTGTTCGTCGGGGTTTGAGCTCCACAGGAACAGCGACAGGCGGCTGGCCAGTTCCAGATCGGTGATGCGGTGGACCGTGCCGGGCTTGCTGCCGGCCGGATCACGCTCGCGCATGAACAGGAAGCTGGGCGAAACCAGAAGGCCTTCCAGCGCGGCGCTGATGCCATGATCGAAATCCGAACCCTGGCGGCCTTCGGCATACAGCTTCATCAGCGGCTTGATGTCGGCGCTGGTCACCGGGCGGCGATAGGCCTGGCGGGTCAGCGCGGTCAGGATGCGCGTGGCGCAGGCATTTTCCTGACCTGCGTTGGCCGGGCGGCAGATGAAAACCTTGCGGCGGCTGGGCGTGTCGCCCGGACCGGCCACGTCATAGGGACCGGCCACCGAAATCTGCATCACGTCGCGCAGATAGAAATTCTGCTGCATGGCCGGGCCGTTGGCGTAGGACGGCACCGAGATGGTCTGCACGCGGCCGCCATCGACCCACACATCCATGGGAAGCTGCTGCGCAGGACCGGTGGGCTTGGTGGGGCGCGGGCCAGTGGTGGTCTTGGGCAGCAGGCTTTCGTCCAGCGCAAGCTGCTTTCTGAACGACGCGCCGATGGTGCGCAAGCCCGCCTTCAGCGGCACTTTCACTTCGTAGCGGTTGTAGGCGTCGATCTCATTCTCGGTCTGGGTGCCGGAATTCAGGTAGATCTGGATCGCGTAGGTCGCGTCATGCGGCGCGTAGAACTTGAAGGCGCCACCGCCGCGCGAATCCAGCGGCAGGTCGTCGCTGGCGCGCTCGTTATAGGCGGGCACACCGAAGGCGTTTTCGAACAGGTCCCTGGTGAGCTTGTAATCGGTGGTGATCACGCGGTGCGAGGTCTGGCCGGTGGCCAGGCGCGCGACCTTGCCCGCAGTGTTCATGTAGCGGTCCATCAGCGTCGGCGAGACGGTGAGGATGTCGGCGATATTGTCGAAGCCATATCCTGTGTCGTCGACCGGCAGATCCTTGCTCATGTCGACTTCCAGGGCCAGCAGGTCGCGCACCGCATTGGCATATTCGGCGCGGTTCATGCGGCGCAGGGTGGCGCGGCCCGGATTGGGAGCGGCGGCGCCCATCTTGTCGAGCGACTCTTCCAGCCAGTGGGTGAAGTCGGCGAGCTGTTCCTTGGACGGGCGCTTCATGCCGCGCGGCGGCATTTCGCCCAGCTCGACGCGGCGCAGGATCTTTTCCCAGGTTGGATTGTGCGCGTCCAGGTTGGCGGCATCGAGCGGAAGAACCGACATGTTGGCGGTCTTCATCTTGTCGTTGTGGCAACCGCTGCAATACTGGACCAGCATCTTCTTGCGGTCGTCGGTGGTGGCGTTTGCGCCCATCGGGGCGCTGACCGGCTGCGCAGACGGCAAGGGCTTGGTGGCGGGCGGAACATTCTGGGCGGTCGCGCTGCCCAGAAGCTGCACGCCAATCACTGCGGTCAGGGCGATGATCGCCACCGAAGTCAGGGCTTTGGTCAAAAGACTGCGCGTGTTCGTCGGCGACATCGTTTCCTGCCCTTAAGCAACACAGGCGGCTTTGCCACCCTGTCCCCGCCTGGCAGGGATCTTTTCTGATCACGTTATTTTTAGCGCATCTGGAGTCCTTCTAGAAGGATTCCAGTGTAACAGAGCGTATCAACTGCTTTTAGCGCAGCTAGTGTTTACGCTGTCTGAATCCGCGAAAAGACTGGCAAAAACGCGTTGCCGAACTGAGTGTTTGTCACCTCGCTGCGATGCAGCATAACAATTTTGCGTAACCCCGGTTCGCGTCTGGTTATTGCGGCGCAATACGGGCGAAGTTCGCTCTTAAAATTGCAAAGGTTTCGACTCATGGATCGGCGGGCATTTCTGGTTTCGGCAGGCGCGATGGCGATCGCCACGCCGCTCAAGGCACAGGACGCGCCGACCTGGAGTTCGCCGGTGCTCGATCTGCACTGGCACATGCGCAAATCACCCGAAGCCAATCTGGCGCACATGGCCGGCAGCGGCGTGGCCCAGGCCAATCTGCTGGCGGGCAGCGGCGGGTAGGAGATGGTCAGCATTCTGCAGGCGCAGAATCCGCATCGTTTCCCCAGCTGGTTCGCCAGCAGCGACATCACCAAGCCGCAAGCCGAAACGATCCTGACCCAGGCGGTGAAGAATGGCGCGGCCGGCTTTGGCGAAATCAAGTTCCATGTCGCCGCCGACGGGCCGGAGCTTCAGCGCATGTATGCGCTGGCGGGCGAACTGGGCGTGCCGATCATGGTGCATTTCCAGGAAGTTTGGCACACGCCGACCGAAGGCACGTTCGCGTCGGGGTGGAAACGCTTCGCCGCCATGCTGAAGAAATATCCCAGGACCAAGTTCATCGGCCATGCCGACGCCTTCTGGGCCAATATCAGCGCCGACTATGCGGAAGCCGAAGCCTATCCCACCGGGCCGGTCGCGCGCGGCGGTGTTACCGACAAGCTCCTGGGCGATTATCCCAACCTGTTCGGCGACATGTCGGCCAACAGCGGCAACAATGCGCTGTCACGCGATCCTGACTTCACAAAGGATTTCCTGTATCGGCACCAAAGCAAGCTGATGTTCGGCAGCGACTGCAATTGCAGCGACGGGCGCGGCAGCAACACCGAACGCGCCGCGCCGCGCATGCGCGGCAAGTGCGTGGCGCGCGAAACGCTCACCGTGCTGACCAACGCCACCACGCCGCCGGTGTTCAGGAAACTGGTGTGGGACAATGCCCACACCGTTCTGAAACTGCCTGTGTGATGAGATAGAGGGCTGATTACTTTTCGCTTAACATCCAGCGCATCACGGACGGCAGCAGCCAGCCGCCATGCACATCGGAATGGGCGCCGTCGCCCCATTCATGGCGCACGTCGTAACGCGGGCCGGTGTCTTTCTTCTCGTCCGCATTGGCATTGGCCCATTGCAGCGCCGACAGCATCTGCTGATTGGCCAGGAACCAGTTGCCATGGATGTTGTTCAGGTCGTACGCGCCGTCCTGCAGGAAAATGCGGATGGGACGGATCGGGCTTTTGCGGATCAGGCCCGGATAGGTGTCGCCGCCCACGATCACCGGCGTGGTGGCGGTGGCGGGGCGATAACCGATCGAGGTGTAGCTGCCGATATAGCTGATCACATTGCCGAAGGCTTCCGGCTTGTTCCACGCCACCGTCCAGGCGCAGATCGCGCCCGAGGACGTGCCGCCGATAGCGCGCTTCTTGGGATCGCTGGTGAAGGAATAGCTTTTCGCGACTTCCGGCAGCATTTCCTCGGTCAGGAAGCGCGCATAGGTGTCGTTGACCGCGTCATATTCATTGGCGCGGTTGTTGGGATTGCCGGTGCAGGCGTAACCGGTGCAACCGGCCGGTCCCAACCCGTCGGGATACTTGTCGGTGCCCTTGTTGCCCGGCGTGATGAAGATGCCCAGCGTCGCCGGGATGTCGCCCTTAGCGATCAGGTTATCCAGCACCACCGGAATGTTCAGCGGGCCTTGCGGATTGATGGCGCGCTGGCCGTCCTGGAAGACTAGCAGGTTCGGCGGCGTCTTGGCGTTGTAGTTGGCCGGCACATAGATCCAGTAGCGGCGCACGGTGTCGGCGATGATCTTGCTCTTGAATTCCAGCGGGCCGATCAGCTTACCCTTCTTGACGCCCGGTTGCGGAATGGAATCGGCGGTGGGCGGATATTCGCCCGGCTTGCGCGGTTCGGCGCCCAGCGCCGGCGCGCCCATCACCGCCAAGGTCACAACACAAGCCGTCAGCAATTTCATTCGTCCGCCCCTGGTGAAAAAATTTGCCCGAGTGTGCGGCAACTTCCCGGGAGCGACAACCGCAGACAATTGGTCAGCCGCGCGTCGTGTGATGAGGCACGTGCGGATCGATCGCTGAGCACTGGTAGCGGGATGGCGCGTACGCACAGATGGAAAAGTGCCGGACGTTCGGTTTTTGCGATGCAACAAACACAGGAAAATGCTGGAATTGCTGCAACGCGGTAGACAACTACGATGGGGGTGCGACAGGTGACCGCACCCATTTGCGGGGCTATGCTTTTGCCATCTGGAAACGGTTGCGCGTGTTCGCGACCCGACGGTGGTGTCAACGCCAGGCGCACGGCGCGTAACCCCATTTTGGGAGTGGCGCGATGACGACAATCAGAAATCCGATCGAATGGGGCGGGGCGCAGTTCGTATCCGCGGCGCATGCCGCAAGTTCGTTCCAGCGTTCCATAGAGCATATGCAGGACACGGCGCATTCGCCCGCGCCGGCATTGCGCAAAATTTCCAACGCCGACATCTGGCAATCGCTGCGTCAGGGCCTTGACGATTTCACCGCCTATCGCAGCGATGTTCTTTTTCTTTGCGCCACGTACGCGCTGGTCGGGCTGGTGATGGCGCGGCTGGCCTTCGGCATGGATCTGCTGCCGCTGCTGTTCCCGCTGGCGTCCGGCTTTGCCATCATCGGTCCGCTGGCGGCGGTCGGCCTTTATGAAATGAGCCGCCTGCGCGAGCGGGGCGTCGAGGTGGGCTGGTCGAATGCCTTTGACGTTCTCAAGGCACCCGCCATCGGCGGCATCGCGGCGCTGGGTCTTTTGCTGGTGGCGCTGTTCCTGACCTGGCTGGGAACCGCCTGGGCGATTTTCCAGCTCACCATGGGCGGTGTCGCGCCCGCCGCGCCCGCGGCCTTTGTGCGCGATGTCCTGTTCACCGCGCCGGGACAGACGATGATCGTCGTCGGCATGGGTGTGGGTTTTGTCTTTGCGTTGCTGGCGATGATGATCAGCGTCGTGTCCTTCCCGATGCTGCTGGACCGGGATGCCGGACTCGACACCGCTATCCGCACATCCTTCCGCGCAGTGATCGACAATCCCGGTCCTATGGCGCTGTGGGGCGCTGTCGTCGCCGGATCTCTGCTGGCCGGCACGGCGCTGTTCTTCGTTGGGTTGATGGTGGCGGTACCAGTACTGGGGCACGCCACCTGGCATCTCTATCGCAAGTTGGTAGCGCCGGAGTGATCGCACTCCAAGCGTGCGCTTAACCTAGGCGTGTTGCTGCTGCAAACGTAGACCTGCCGAACGCGATGGCAGTATAGCTGGTGCAACGCGTTCGGCAGGGGTGTGTATGGGGCCGCAAGTTCTGATTGCAGAAGACGAAACGCAGCTTCGCGAGTTGCTGGCGCAGGCGTTGGAAGACCGCAATCTGCGCGTTGCCCAGGCCGCCGACGGTGTTGAAGCGCTGAACCTTCTGGAAAACCGCTCCAGCATCCAGCTTCTGCTTTCTGATATCCGCATGCCGCGCATGGACGGTTACGACCTGGTCGAAAAGGCGCTGGAAGTCAGTCCCGAATTGAAGGTGTTGATGATGACGGCCTATGCCGAAGATCATCCGCCCACCTCTGCGCTGAAGGCGCGCGAAATCCGCACCCTGCAAAAGCCGTTCGACCCTGACCGGCTGTGCGACCTGGTGCATGAGATTCTGGCCCGTCCGTAAGGCCGTCAAAGTCCCAGGAATATCAGGCGAAAGCCCGGTCCCGGTTCCTTGTCAGGACCGGGCTTTGGGTTAAGCTTGGCCGCAAGGTCGGCCCGAGAACCGGCTTTTGGTGGAGGGGATATTGCCGAAGATCAGCACACGCATTCGCATCATCGCCATGGGCATGGCCGGGGGGCTGCTGTTTGGCGGCGCCCAGGCCGCGCCGCAGGATGACTGGCCCAATATGGGCCGCGATCCGGGCGGCGCGCGCTACTCCCCGCTCGACCAGATCACGCCTGCCAATGTGAACAGCCTGAAAGTGGCGTGGAAGCATGATCTCAAACCGGTGGGTCTGGATACGCGCAACGCCGCCTCGCAAACCACGCCGCTGGTGATTGATGGCGTGTTGTACCTCGCCAACCCTTACGGAAAAATCCAGGCGTTGGACGGCGTCACGGGCAAGGAAATCTGGTCCTATGCTCTGCCGGACAATATGCGTCCCAACACGCGCGGCATGGGTTATTGGCCGGGCGACGGCAAGAATGATCCGCGCCTGATCTTCACCAGCCAGAACGGCAGGATGCTGGCGGTGAATGCCAAAACGGGCAAGGCCGCCGATGGCTTTGGCGAGAAGGGCGTGATCAACCTGCGCACGCCCGATGTGATGCGCGGCTTCCCGGATCGTCCTTATGGCGTCAGCTCGGCGCCGCTGATCTACAAGAACCTCGCCATCACCGGCAGCGCCATGGGCGAAATTCCCAAGGGGCCAGCGGGCAATGTGCGCGCCTGGGACGTCTTGACCGGCAAGATGGTGTGGACCTTCAAGACCGTGCCCGGCCCGGGCGAGCTGGGCTATGACACCTGGGCGCCGGGTTCGACCGTGGACCGCGCCGGCGCCAATGTCTGGGGGCTGATGAATTTCGATGCCGAGCGCGGCATCGCCTATCTGCCCATCGGCGCGCCGTCGTCGGACCGTTATGGCGGCGACCGCCACGGCACCAACCTGTTTTCGGGTTCGCTGGTGGCGGTGAATGCCGCGACCGGCAAGTATCTGTGGCACTTCCAGCTTGTTCGTCACGACATCTGGGATCACGACATGGACACGCCGCCGGTGCTGCTGACCGTGCGCCGCGATGGCAAAGACATTCCCGCCGTCGCCACCATGACCAAGAGCGCCTACCTGTTCATCCTGGACCGCGTCACCGGCAAGCCGTTGTACGAGGTCAAGGATGTGCCGGTGCCCGCCAGCAAGGTAACGGGAGAACAGGCCTGGCCGACCCAGCCCATTCCGGCCAAGCCGCCGGTGCTGGCGCGCGAGAGCTTCACGGCCGCGACCGACATCGCCACCGTGACGCCGGAACACAAGGCCTTCTGCGAAAAGCTGATCAAGGACAAGAAGCTGCACGACAGCGTGCGCTATTCACCGCTCACCATGGATTCGCGCATCGCGCGCTTCCCCGGCAGCGGCGGCGGCCCGGAATGGGCGGGCGGTGCGATGGATGAAAAGCGTGGGCTGTTCATCATCAACACCCATGACATGGGCAGCATCGAAATGGTCGAGAAGAAGAAGGAAGGCCATTGGGGCTCCGCCGACGGTCCCGACAGCTTCTTCATCGATGAGAAGAACAAGCTGATGTGCCAGGAGCCGCCCTGGGGCACGCTCTATGCCATCAACGTCAACACCGGCGACATCGCCTGGAGCACGCGGCTTGGCGTGACCGACAGCCTGCCGGAAGCCGTACGCAACACAGGCCGTCCCAGCATCGGCGGGCCGACGGTGACGGCGGGTGGGCTGATCTTCATTGCCGCCACCGATGACAGCCGCTTCCGCGCCTTTGAAACCGCCACCGGCAAGGAAGTGTGGACCCACAAGATGGACGTGTCGGCCCACGCCTCGCCGATGACTTATCGCGGCAAGGACGGCAAACAGTATGTCGCTATCGTTGCCACCGGCGGATCGTTCCTGCAGAGCCCCAGCGGGCCCGGCAGTCTTCTCGTTTTCGCGCTGCCGTAAAAAATCAAAACATCAGGGGAAACACATGACAGATACATTCAAGAGCAGACTGTCGCGCCGCGGATTGTTGCAGACCTCGGGCGGCGCGCTTCTGGCCGGTGCCGCCGGTCTGCCAGCGTTGGCGCAACAGGGGCCGAACGCGGCCTATAATCCGACGCCCAACAAGCGCATCGGCCAGCCGCAGGAAGGGCCTGATACGCCCAAGATCACCATCTACATGAACAATCCGCTGGACGATGCGGAGGCGATCCGCATCAAGCAGCTCGGCGTCGACTGGATCGACCTGGCGGCGGTGCCGGAACAGCCCTGGGGCGTGGATTATCTGCAGCCGCGTGTGGATGCGCTGAAAAAGCACGGCATGCATATCGGCATCATGATGCTGCGTTGGTCGCATCAGGGCGGGCTTGATCCGCAGATGAACAAGATCGTGCGCGGACTGCCGGGCCGCGACGAGGAAATCGCCAAGGTCAAGCAGACCATCGTCAATATGGCGAAGGTGGGCATTCCGGTTCTGGAATGGAATTTCTACCCCCACCGCGCCACCGAAGGTTACAAGATACTGCCGGGGCGCGGCGGCGCCGGTTATCTGGATTTCAATTACGACCGCATGAAGGATCTGCCGCCGCTTCCCGCCGATGGCGCGCCGCAAAGCTATGAAGATAGCTGGAAGAACCTGGAATATTTCCTCAAGGAAGTGATTCCGTTCGCGGAAAAGAACAACATCGTCATGTCGGTGCACGCCAACGATCCGCCGTCGCCTATGAGTCGCGGTTCGGCCCAGGTGCTCAACAGCTTCTCGGACTGGAAGCGGCTGGTCGAAACCGTGAACTCGCCCTCCAACACCCTGACCTGGGATTGCGGCGTCACCCGCGAGATCGGTGAAGACCCCATCGTGGTGGGGCAGTGGCTGGCCTCGCGCAACCGCATCGGCCAGGTGCATTTCCGCAATGTCGTGCTGCGCAAGCCGCGCCTGGATTATGTCGAGACCTTCCCCGACGACGGCGACAACGACATGTACGAAGTGATGAAGGTTCTGGTGCGCAACAACTACAAGCGCCTGATCTTCCCGGAACATCCGCGCAACCTGGATACCGACAAGCTTTTGGCCAAGGAAGCCCAGACCACCAATTCCGGCTGGGCCTATAATGTCGGCCATTGCCGCGCGATGCTGCAGATCGCCCTGCGCGAACTGAAGGGGATGTAAGCCCCGGACGAAGCGTCAGGCTTCTTCCAGATAGTGATGCACCACTGGCGGGCGGGCGAAGAAATGTCCGACCACCGCCCGCCAGTCGGTGAAATTGCTCGACTGCTTGAAGGTCACGGTGTGGTCTTCCAGCGTCTGCCACCAGACCACCAGCACGAACGTATCGGGCTCCTCGATCCCGCGCCGCAGTTCCAGGCGGTGGCAGCCTTTCGACTGTTCGATGAACTTCCGCCCACGCGCGAAGGCTTCGAGGAATTGCTCGGCCTGTCCGGCATGGATTGTGAAGACGGCGGTTTCCAGGATCATGCCGGCTTTTCATCCCATTTCAGATATTTGAGCAGCAGGCTGAGCAGCGCCGAGAACAGGGCGCATCCCGCCATCAGGTAAAGCCCGGCGCTGAAATCGCCGCCCTTGGCCGTCAGCCCGACAATATAAGGTCCGACAAAGCCGCCCAGATTGCCGGTGGCGTTGATCGCCGCGATGCCGGCCGCCGCCGCCATGCCGCTCAGCATGAGCGGCGGCAGCGACCAGAACACCACCGCCTGCGCATAAAGCCCGATGGCCGCCAGCGAAATGGCGAACAACGCCCAACCCGAGGGTCCGATAAAGGCGCTGGCGGCAAGCCCGCCCGCAGCCAGCAACATGGCCCCGATCACATGCCAGTGGCGTTCGTTGAAACGGTCCGAACTCCAGGCCCAGGCCACGGCGCCAATCGCAGCGGTCGCAAAGGGAATGGTGGCGGCGAAACCCACTTGGCTGTTGTTCAGCCCCGCGCCCGCCAGGATCAGCGGCAGGAACAGGCTGACGCCATACATCGAAACGTTGCGGGTGAAATAGATCAGCGACAACAGCCCAGCGCGGCGGTTGAGGATGGCGCGGATTTGCTCCCAGGCGCTGCCATGCGGCGTGCTGGTCTGCACCGCGCGTTCCAACCAGTCGCGCTCTTCCGCCGTCAGCCACTTGGCGTCGCGCGGCCGGTCGCTCAGGGCGCGCAGGATATAAAGTCCCAGAAACACGGCGGGCAGGGCCTCGACCACGAACATCCATTGCCACCCGGTCAGCCCCCAGATGCCATCCATCGCCAGCAGCGGTATCGACAGCATCCCGGCCACCGCATTGCCCATCGGCGCGGCGAAAAAGAAGATCGCGGTGGCCCGCGCCCGGTAGCCAGGCGGAAACCAATAGGTGATGTACAGCACCAGTCCCGGCACGAAACCCGCTTCCGCCGCGCCCAGCAAAAAGCGCACGATCAGGAAGCTGGTCGGCCCGGTCACCAGCGCCATGGCGCCGGAGATGATGCCCCAGGTGATCATGATGCGGGCGATCCAGCGCCGCGCGCCCACCCGCTCCAGGATCAGGTTGCTGGGCACTTCGAAGGCGAAATAGGCGATGAAGAATATCCCCGCGCCCCAGGCATAGGCAGCGGTCGACAGGCCCAGATCGGCGTTCATGGTCAGCGCCGCGAAGCTGACATTCACCCGGTCGAGCTGGTTGATCAGGAACATCAGGGCCATCAGCGGGGGCAGCCGCCACATGACCTTGCGCATCGTGCGCCGTTCCAGATCGGCGTGGCTCATGCGCTCACGACTTCTTTTCGTACAGCCGCGCCACGGCGGCGCCGTCCACCATCTCATTGTCGGCGGCAAAGGCGTGATAGCGCTCCACCGCCTTGGCCAGCAGCGGCAGCTCAAGATGGTGCGCCTTCACGAATTTCATGACGTTCTTGAGGTCCTTGTCGAGCTGGCGGGCATAGCTGCGCGGCGGCAGGTAATCGCGCGCTTCCTGCTGCGGATAGATGCGTTTCAGAACCGTGCTGTCAGCCATGCCGCCGGCCAGCGCAGCGGGCAGCCGCTTGGCGTCGATGCCGGCGGCTTCGGCCAGCGCCAAGGTTTCGCCCATCATCACATAACCGATGCCGACAATCGCCTGGTTGATGATCTTGGCGGTCTGACCGGCACCCAGCGCACCGATATGGGTGAGGTTGGTGGCCAGATCATTCAGCACCGTGGTGGCGCGCGCAACATCATCGTCCGCGCCGCCCATCATGATGGTCAGCGCCCCATCGCCAGCGGCCACCGGTCCGCCGGAGATCGGCGCGTCCACCCAGCCCATGCCGGTCTCTGCTTTCAAGCGCTGCGCCAGCTCCAGCGTGGTGTCAGGATTGATGGTGGAGGTATCGATCAGCAGCGTCGCGCCGCTTTTGACTTGCGCCATGCCGTGCGGGCCAAAGCAGCATTGCTCCACCGCTTCGCCATGCAGCACGCAGAAAATGACAATGTCGCTGGCGGCGCGCACGGCGGCGGGGCTCTCCAGCACGGCGGCGCCCCGCACTTCGGCATATCGTTCCGGCTCTAGGTTCCACACCGACACGCTCCAGCCCTGCGCCATCAACCGGCGCACCATCGGCGCGCCCATGATGCCGATGCCGACAAAACCAATCCGGGGCTTGCTCATGGCGCGGTGCTTTCGCTGAGGCGATAGATGTGCCTGGCATTGTCGGCGAACAGTTTTCTCTGCACGGCAGGTCCCATGGTTCGTGTCGCTTCGTTGAAGCCGGAAAAGATCGTGGCAAAGCTTCCCGTCAGTCCGTCCACCGGGAAGTTGCTGGCGAACATGCAGCGATCCTCCCCGAAGATTCCGATCGTGTCCAGAATGACGTCACGGTTGCGTTCGATGCTCCATGCAATGCCCGGCTCGCCCAGGCCGGAAATCTTCACGCTGACGTTGGGTGCCTTGGCAAAGCGTTCCATCGCCTGACGCCAGCCGGCCAGTTCTTCGGGACTGCGGTTTCGCGGCAGGCCGGTATGGTTGAGGATGATCGGCGTGCGCGGGAAATCGGCGGCCAAACGCGCACCTTCCTCCAGATGCCACCAGGGTGTCTGCAGGTCGAAGGAGAAATTGTATTTCTCCAGCAGGGCATAGCTGCGCCGCCAGGTGGGATCATCCATCGATCCGGGAAGGCCCTTTTGCTTCTTGTCCGGCGACGGCGCGGCAGCAGGCTTGTGGCGCAGACCCCGCACCAGCGCAAACCGGGCCTGCTGCGCCAGTTCATCGGCGGCGTCGGAACGGTGCAGCGTGACATGGCAGACCATGGCGCTGGGAAGACCCGACTGTTTTGCCACTTGCTCGACCCAACGACTTTCGCCGACGGAATCGCTTCGGTCCCATTCGGTCTCGATAAAAACCGAACCCACGAGGTTCAGCCCCTCCGTATCGCGGCGAAAATCCGGCGGCATGTAGTTTTTGCGGATGGCGCTGTAATCGCCATAGCGGAACGGGATCGGCGGCTCATCGCGCAGCCAGGGCAGGTAGTTCTTGTCCAGGTCCCAGAAATGATGATGCGCATCGATCACGGGAACATCGGGCAGGCTCATGGCGCTCTTCTTTTTATGTGCGGTGCGAAAAAAGCGGGTGATTTGACCACCCCCGGCCAGTCCGTCAAAGTGGATTTTACGGGTCGGGGGACAGTTTTCATTATGCGTATCGGCAAGCACCGCATCGCCATCGATGTCGGGGGCACGTTCACGGATCTGGTTGTCTCCAATGCCGACGGCAGCGCCCGCACCCTGAAGCTTCTGTCGACCCCCGATGACTACAGCCGGGCGATCACTGACGGGCTGGCCCGCCTGTTTGAGGGCGGCGTTACCGATCCCAAGGGCGTGGTCAGCCTGGTGCATGCCTTCACCGTGGCGACCAACGCGCTTCTGACGGGCCACGGCGCCAAGGTGGCGCTGATCACCACGCGAGGCTTTCGCGACGTGCTGGAAATCGCCCGCCTGCGCATGCCGCAGCTTTACAATATGGACTGGGACAAGCCGCGCCCGCTGGTGCCGCGCCGCCTGCGCTATGAAATTGAAGAGCGCATGGATGCTGACGGCAATGTCATTACGCTGCTGGACGCCGCCAGCGTGATCGCGGCCATCGACAAGATGCGCGCGCAAGGCGTGGATTCGGTCGCGGTCTGCCTGCTGCACTCTTATGTGAATCCGGCGCATGAACAGGCGGTGATGAAAATCCTACGCCAGCACGTGCCGGAACTGTCCATCTCCGCTTCGCATCAGGTGCTGCCGGAAATCCGCGAATATGAGCGCACCAGCACCACGGTGGTGAACGCCTTCGTCAAGCCGGTGGTGGATCGCTATCTGGCCTCAGTTGAAAGCGGCGTGGAGAAACTGGGCGTGGAAACGCCGTTGATGGTGATGCAGTCGTCGGGCGGCATCATCAGTGCCGATACAGCGCGGGAATTTCCCGCCTACTGCGTGGAATCTGGGCCGGCGGCAGGCGCCATCGGTGCGGCGGCTCTGGGCGAGATACTGGGCATGAGCAACATCATCGCCTTCGACATGGGGGGGACCACCGCCAAGGCATGTCTGATCGAGGGCGGTGAACCGCGGCTGACTGACGAAATGGAAGTGGGCTCCGGCATCAATATCGGGCAAAGGCTGCTGGGCGGTGGCGGCTATCTGGTGCGCTCGCCCACCATCGACCTGGCCGAAATCGGCGCGGGTGGTGGCAGCCTGGCCTGGATCGACAAGGGCGGCGCGCTGCGCGTCGGCCCCGACAGCGCGGGCGCCATGCCGGGCCCGGCCTGTTACGGGCGCGGCGGCACGCGGCCCACCGTCACCGACGCCAATGTCATTCTGGGTTTTCTCAATCCGGCGCATCTGCTGGACGGCGACATGCCGATCAGCAAGCAAGCCGCCGAAGACGCCATCCGCATCCACATTGCCGAACCGCTGGGCATGAGCGTGCATGAAGCCGCTTATGGCATTCATGCCATCGCCAATGCCGCCATGACCCGCGCCATCCAGGCGGTGTCCAGCGAGATCGGGCGCAGTCCGCGGGAATTCGCCATGGTCGCCTTTGGCGGCAATGGCGCGGTGCATGGCTCAACGCTGGCGGGACATGCGGGCATTTCCGACATCATCATTCCGCCCGCTTCGGGCGTGTTCAGCGCGCTGGGTCTGTTGTTCGCGCGCATTCAGCATCGGCTGGTGGCGGTATTCTGGCACGACGTGGATAAAGTGGACTTGCAGGCGCTCAACGCGCGGGCAGGCCAGCTTTTGCAGGATGCGCAGCGGTTGATGACCGCCGAAGGTGTTACTACCGCTCATACCGAACTGCATCTGGTGCTGGAGATGCGTTATGCGGGACAAAGTTCGGAACTGGGAATTCCGGTCGTATCTTCGGGTGTGACGCGCACAATGCTCGATGAGGCCACCGAGCAGTTCCACCTGGAGCATGAGCGCACCTATGGCTATTGCAGTCGCGGCGAGCAGGTGCAGCTCGTGAATTTGCGCCTGCGGGCGCGCAGCATGGACCGCTGGGACCATCTGCCCGCGCCCGAAGCCTTGCGGACCAACGCCGCCAATGGCGCTTCGGGCGGCGAACGCCCGGTTTACTTCGGCGGCAAAGGCTGGGTGACGACACCGGTAATCCGGCGCGTTGATCTGGGTGAAGATCCGACACCTGGCCCGATGATCGTCGAAGAATACGACACCACCATTATCGTGCCGCCGGGCGCCACGGCGCGCGCCATCGCGGGCACGGTGCAAATTCATCTTGAGGCCGGCGCATGAAGCCCGATCCCATCCGCCTGGAATTGATGAAAAACGCCTTTGCGGCCATCGCCGACGAAATGGCGGCGACGGTGGTGCGCACGGCGCGGTCTTCGGTCATCAAGGAAGCGATGGATTTTTCCACCGGACTTCTTGATCCCAGTGGCAATCTTGTCGCCCAGGGCCTGTGTCTGCCGGTGCATATGGGTTCGTTCCCGCCCACGCTCGCGACGGTGCTGAAAAAATTCGACGGGGACATCCGCCCGGGCGATGTCTATGCCCTCAACGATCCTTATCTGGGCAGCGGATTGCATCTGCCCGACATCTTCGTTTTCAAGCCGGTGTTTCATGACGGGCGCTTGCTGGCCTTCGCGGCGGCCATCGGCCACCAGACCGACATTGGTGGGCGCGTGGCGGGCGGCAATGCCTGTGACAATACCGAGATTTTCCAGGAGGGGTTGCGCATCCCGCCGCTCAGGGTGATCGACCGGGGCAAGCCGGTCGAGGCTTTCTTCGACATCCTGCGCCTGAACGTGCGCGTGCCAGACACGGTGATCGGCGACGTGCAGGCCACCATCGCCGCCTGCACCCGCGGCGAACGCGCATTGATCGCACTGGCCGACAAGCATGGCGCCGATGCGCTGGTCGCCGACATGGCGCATCTGCTGGATTATTCGGAAAACCTCACCCGCTCGGAATTCGCAGCCTTTCCCGACGGGAGTTGGAGTTTCGAGGATTTCCTGGACGATGACGGTTTCACGTCCGATCCTATCCGCATCGTCGCGCGTATCATAAAGAGTGGCAGCGACATCACGGTGGATTTCACCGGCACCTCGCGCCAGGTGAAGGGTTCGATCAACCTGCCCATCGCCATGACCCAGTCCAGCGTCTATGCCTGCCTGCGCTCGGTGATCGACCCAAACTTGCCGACCAATTCCGGCTTCATGCGACCGATCAAAGTCATCGCGGAGCCCGGCTCCATCGTCGATCCGATCTCGCCCGCGCCGGTCGCGGCGCGCGGACTTACCTCGATGCGCGTGACCGAGGCGGTGTGGGGCGCGCTGGCCCAGATGCTGCCCTCTAAAGTCTTCGCCTGCGGCGCGCAGGGCGATTTCGGCGTCACCATCGCCGGCTATCGCGGCGAACAGAAGCCCTTCGTGCTGCTGGAATTTTTGTTCGGCACCTGGGGCGGCCGTCCTGACAAGGACGCCATCGACGCGCTGTCGTCGCTGGCGGTCAACTATTCCAACACGCCGGTCGAGATTGTGGAGCGCGAACAGCCCATCCGCATCGAAGAATATGCCATGCGCCAGGATTCCTGCGGCGCTGGGAAATTCCGCGGCGGCATGGGACTGGTGCGCGAGTACCAACTGACCGGCGTGGACGAGGCGGTGCTCCAGGTTCGCAGCGACCGGCAGAAATTCCAGCCTTTCGGCCTGAAGGGTGGCCATCCTGGCGCCAATGCCGCCAACCGGCTGCATGCGCTGGACGGAACGCAGACTGCCTTGCCGGGCAAATTCATGCGCAACTTCAAGCGCGGCGAACGCTACCGCGCCCAGCTTGCGGGCGGCGGTGGCTGGGGCGATGCCTTTGCCCGCGCGCCCGACATGGTGTTGCAGGATGTGCTGGACGAGAAAGTCTCGCGCGAAAGCGCCCAGCGCGATTATGGCGTGGTAATTTGCGCAGACGGTGTACTGGATAAGACCGCCACCGAACGTCTTCGCGCCAGCCGGGAGCCGGCGAAATGAGCAAGTATGAACTGGATACCCCGGCGCTGCTGGTTGATCTGGATGTGATGGAGGCCAATATCGCCCATGTCGCGGCAGTCTGCCGCGCGGCGGGCGTCGATTGGCGGCCCCATGTCAAAAGCCACAAGACGGTTGAGATCGCCAGGAAGCAGATCGCGGCGGGCGCGATTGGCGTCACCTGCGCCAAGCTGGGCGAAGCGGAAGTGCTGGCGGCGGCCGGCATCACCGACATATTGATCGCCAACCAGATTGTCGGTGACATTAAGGTCCGCCGGTTAATGGCGCTGCCGGAAAAGACCGATGTGATCGTGTCGGTCGACAGCGCGCAGAATGTTGCGGAGCTGGCGGATGCCGCCAAGGCAGTGGGCCGCAACCTGCGCGTGGTGATCGAGGTCAATACCGGCATGAACCGGTCCGGTGCCGAACCCGGCGCCCCCGTGGTGGCGCTGGCCGGCATCATCGCCAAGCGTCCGTCCTTGAAGCTGGTCGGCGTGATGGGCTGGGAAGCCCATGTCACCGCGATTGCCGACCAGGTGGTAAAAGCCAAAGCCGTGGCCGACGCCATCGCGCTTCTGACCAGCAGCGCCGATGCCTGCCGCGCGGCAGGTCACGACATGTCGATCGTGAGCTGCGGCGGCACCGGTACACTTCTTTATTGTGTCAGCCAGCTCGGCGTCACCGAAGTGCAGGTGGGCGGCGCCATCTTCAATGACGAGCATTACCGCACCCATTACGGCATCGATCTGCCCTGCGCCCTGACCGTGCTGACCACGGTGATCAGCCGCCCCAATCCGACGCGCGTGATCCTGGATGCGGGACGCAAGGCAATGAGCAACGACATGGCACTGCCGCGTCCCTTGGGGTTGAACGTGGCGTCCGTGAAACTGTCCGCCGAACACGCCCAGATCGAACTGGCCGTGCCCAGTGATACGCCGCATATTGGGGACAAGGTCGAGCTGGTGGTCGGTTACAGCGACACCACCATCCACCTGCATGAAGAGATTGTCGGCCTGCGCGGCGGCGAGATCGAATCCGTTTGGAAAGTTGCGGGACGCGGCAAGATCAAATGAGTCTCGGTCCGATCCTCGCCGTGCCCGGCGCGGAAAATGATTTTCAGAATGCTTTTGTGCAGGCGGTTCTTGCGTCACACCTGCGCGTGGTGGGCAAGCCGCTACTGGTCGGCTTGAGCGGGCGCGATGTCTGGTCCGGTGATTTTGCGCTGCTGACCCATCGCGGCGACGCGCAGGCGATGCTGAACTACGGTAACCGTTTCGCGCTCGACCTCTGGGAATGTGACTGGGACCAGTTCACCGCCACGCCGTCCAGCGCCACCGCGCCGCAGGAAGGCCGCGCCGAACGTGCCGCCATGATGCAGCAGGTGGTGCAGGGCGGGTTTGTCTGCGGCTATGACGGCCAGCGCGTCAGCCGCACCGGCCGCGTCTTCCTGATCCAGGATGTGACGATCTGGCGGTTGCTGGATGAAAAAGATCAAAGTTTCGGTATCGCGGCGTTTTTCCGGCGCTATCAGCGCCTCTGACCGCACTTTCGCTTTGCAGCAAGGCCCGGTTCTGCCGCAGCATCACGCAAAACAGGCTTGGGGGAACGACATGATCAAACGCAGGAATTTTCTGGCCGCCGCTGCCTCCGCGCCCGCGGCCGCCGTATTGCCCGCGACAGCGCAAATCTCGCGCCCTGCCTGTCTGCCGGGCTGGTCTGCCATCCCTACGCGCAACGCCAGCAAGATCGAGATCGTCTACAAGACCAAGCACGGCCAGCCCAACGGTCTGGGCCTGGCCAGCACGCCGGGCCAGATGTGGGTTCTGGATCAGGGCGCCGGCCATTGGGTGACGCTGATCAATATCAGTGACGGCTCGACGGTGCGCGAATTCCAGGCCGATGTCGTCGGCCCCAGCGGGTTGGTGCAGGACGGCGACACGATGTGGATCGCGTCTACCCACAATTCCATCATCGTGCACTGTGACCTGAACGGCAAAACCATTGCCAAGTATGTGACGCCGGGCGCAGGCCGCATCTATGAACGCGAAGATGATGTGCCGGGACGCTCCAGCCCCTTGAAGCCCGCCTGGCCGGACTTGCCGCGCGGCATTGGTCCGGCGATGACAAACAATGTCGGCAACAATACCGGAAAAGGCCTGCCACCGGGCCAGTTGCCGCTGACCGCGCAGGAAGGCTCTGGCGGCACCGGTGCCCATGCCGTGATCCTGGACGGCGATTACCTGATCATGGCGGTGCCGCCGGCGCGCCAGATATTCACTGTCAACAAGAAGACCTGGAAAGTGAAAGCCACCTGGCCGGTGCCGGGCAACCGCACCCATGGCATGAGCTGGGGCAAGACCCGCAATGAAATCTGGTCGTCGGATTCCAATCTCAATGCCTTCTTCCGACATGATGCGGCCACGGGCGTGATCACGGAACGCGTGCAGCTTCCGGGTGACTCGCCGGTGATCCACTGCGCCGAGATGGTGGGCGACTATATGTATTTCTGCGACGATATGGGCTGGATCGCCCGCTTCCGCATTTAACGCGGAAGCGCGAAGGCGACATAGGCGCTGCCCTGCGGCGCCTTCTTGTCGCGCGCATTGCTGGTGTGGATCAGCACGAATTGCTGCCCGCCCGCGCTGTAGGTGATGGGCGTGGCGGTGCCGGCGAAAGGCAGCGTGGCCTGCCACAGCAGCTTGCCATTGCCCGCATCGAAGGCGCGCAGCTTCTTGTCATAGACGGTGGCGCCGATGAACAGCAGCCCGCTTTGCGTCAGGATCGGCCCGCCGTAATTTTCGCTGCCGGTATTGGTCAGGCCCTGCGCCGCCAGTTCGGGATACTCGCCCAGCGCAATCTTCCAGAGATATTCGCCGGTGTTCAGGTCGATGGCGTTTAGCGTGCCCCAGGGCTGCGCGACGGCCGGATAGCCATCGGGATCGAGGAATTTGCGATAGCCGGTGAAGCGGTATTTCGACGGCGCGTTGCCGGTCACTTCGCGCTGCTGTGCATCGTCCTTGCCGGTGATCAGGAATTCGAGCAACGCCTTCAGCGTGTCGCCCTGCAGGTTGGCAAAGCCAGGCATGCGGCCGCGCCCCGTATGGATGACCTCGGTGATCTGCTGCGCGTTCAGCCGCTTGCCGATATCGATCAGGCCCGGAAAAGCCGGCGGCGCGCCGCTGCGGTCCTGGCCATGGCACACCGCGCAGTTGGCCTGATAGGCTATCGCGCCCGGTCCGCCTGCGGTCGCGGCATCGCTCAACCCGCCGGTCCAGGCAATGTCGTTGGCATTGATATAAAGAATGCCGCGCGCCGGATCGGCTGCCGATCCGCCCCATTCCGCGCCGCCGTCAAAGCCGGGGAACGCGACAGTCTGCTGGCCAAGGCGCATCGGCGCGAAGGGGCCGTCATTGTGAAAGGTCCTGAACTGCGACAGGGCCCAGGCGTTTGCCTGTGGCGTACGGTTGGTCAGCATGTCCTCGGTCAGATGCTGGCGGGCGAACGGCGCGGGCTTGCGTGACATGGGCTGGCTGGACGCCGCTGTTTCGCCCGGTACATTGGACGGCGGCACCGGCATGTCTTCGACCGGAAACAGCGGTTTGCCTGTGACACGGTCCAGCACGAACAGGAATCCCTGCTTGGTCGGCTGCGCGACCGCATCAACTATCCGCCCCTGATGGCGCAGGCGCATCAGCACCGGCGGCGACGGAAAATCGCGGTCGAAAATATCGTGCCGCACGCCCTGGAAGTGCCACAGCCGTTTTCCGGTATTGGCGTCGAGCGCCAGAAGGCTGTTGGCATAGAAATTGTTGCCCAGCCGCTGCGCGCCATAAAAATCATCCACCGCCGATCCGGTGGGGGCGAAGACGATGCCGCGTTTGTGATCCACCACCATGCCGGCCCAGGCATTGGCGCCGCCCACGCTTTTCCACGCATCCGGCGGCCAGCTTTCATAACCCCCATCGCCAGGCTTGGGGATGGTGCGGAACGCCCAGCGCAATTTGCCCGTGCGCACGTCAAAGGCGCGGATGTCCCCCGGCGCGGCGGGCGCAGATTCCGCGGTACGGAAACCGGTGATGATCGTGTCGCGATAGATCACGCCCGGCGTGGTGAGCGAGACATACAGTTCGGCGCTGTCGCGGCTGAGGTTCTGGCGCATGTCGATGCGCCCATTTTCGCCGAAGCTTTCAATCGGCTTTCCGGTGGCCGGATCGAGCGCATACAGAAAATGCATCACCGACGCGAACAGGCGCTTTTCCTTGCCAGCGCTCCACCAGGTCAGGCCGCGCTGCGCGCCGCGTCCCGCCACGCCGGAATCAAATTGCCAGATCTGCTTGCCGCTGGCGCCGTCCAGCGCCACGACTTTCAGCGATGGGGTATAGGCATAGATCACGCCATCGATCGCCAGCGGATGGGTCTGTGCATCGCCGCTCGCTTCCATGGGAAAGCTCCAGGCCTGCGCCAGTTTGCCGACATTGGCCTTGGTGATCTGCGTCAGGCTGGAATGACGGTTGCCGTCGCTGGTGCCGCCATAGATGGCCCAATCGCTGCCGGCCGCCAGAGCGCAGGTCGTGGCGATGGCAAAGGCGAATGCGAAAAAGGCCAAGGATAAGCGAAGGGCACGGCGCATGCGCCGTTATCCCCGAAATCGCCGCATGACGCAAAAAGTGCGGTTACTTGCGCGTCTTGAAAACGATGTAACGCACCTTGCCGCCGTCAGGGACTTCCATGCGGTGCGCCGTGCCGGCAGGGGCGAAGATGTAATCGCCGGTGCGCAGGGTGACGGTGCGCCCGCCGCTGACGCCGGTGGAGCGCATTTCGCCGGGACCGATCTCGCGCGCGCCGGTCAGCGTGCCGCCCAGCGTGAAGCGGGCTTCGCCCTCCTGCACGATGATGAAGTCGTTCCAGCCGGCATGGGTTTCGCCTTCGCCCGACTTGTCGCGGGTGGTGATCATCACCAGTCCGCCTTCGCGCGACAGGATCGCTTGCGCATACTGGCCCGATGGATCCTGCTTCAGCAGCTTTGTGATCTCGTCATGGGACAGATATTGCGGCGCGCCCGGTTCCGGTGATTGCGCCTGGACGGCGGTGCCCAGCAGCGCGGCGGCAAACACAAAAGAAGCGGCAAACGTCTTCATCGCATTCTCCATCACTGTTTGGCGCCGGCATCGGCGGCATAGTTATGCATGTTGCGGGGGCGGGCGATGATCGCCAGCCTTGTGCCGACCTGTCCGTCGGCGGACGCTGCGCGGTGCCGGCGGCCGGGCGGGGCATAGACGACATCACCGGCTTGCGCCGTCAGCAGCGGGCGGCCCTCGATCAGAAACTCCACCTTGCCTTCCGGAATGAACCAGAACTCGCTGAGGCCGGTGTGATAGTGGCCGCGATTGGTCGGTGGCGGCGTCGGCGCGCCCTGCAGGCGGATGACGTTCACCCAATTGTGATCGTCATGGATGAAGGGTTTGACGCTGCGCGGGTTGGCCGGGTTGTTCACATAGTCTTTCAGGAAATCGAGATATGGAAGGTTCACGCCCGCATAGGGATCGGGCGGCAGGCGGTAGCTCACGCGGTCCATGGTCACGCCGATCGGATTCGTCGGTGCGTCATCGGCGGACAGGGTGGTTGGGTAATAGGCCTGCGCGCGGGCGCGGCGCACTTCGAAGCGCAGCGACGGTTCATCGCCCACCGTCTCCATGCCGAAGGGCGTGCGATAGGGGACCTGAACGAAGAAGCCCTTGCTGGCCACGAAAGGCTGCTGGCCCTGGATGGTGAAGCGGATCTGGCCGCTCCACACCACCAGGAAGGTGCGGTCGTCGGCGTAAAAAAGCGTGCGTGTCTTCTCGCCCGGCGCCATCTGGATGTAGTCGGCCGCATAATCCAGGTCGCGGACCACCGGATGAACCCAGCTTTTCTGTTTGCTGTGCGCCGCCAGTATGTCGGCCAGCCGCCAGACCGGGCGGTTGGGAGCCTTCCACCCCTCCGGCGCCGTCGGCTTGGGGGCCCAGGCGTAAAACACCTCCTGGGCCAGGGCGGGCAGGGTGGTCAGGGTGGCGGCCAAAATGGCAACAAGGGCCGCCGCGAAGGCGATTTTCCGGTTCGGCGTCATGCGCTTTTTTCCTTGAAAAACGGGCCTAAAAGGCTCGCCGCGCCCCCGGCGCCGCACCAAACATCTTCTGTTGTTCGGCCTGACATAGCGCATCCGGTCTGACAGGTGATGCGCCTTAAACCCGCTATCTCAAGATAGTTTTTCTAAACTCCAATCCGGCGCAAACGATGCTAAAGGATCAACCTAGAAGGGGTGTGCCTCGCTTGGCGGGAGCATCGCGGTGTTACCGTCGATGCAAGGTGAGCGGGACAACATCCAAAAGTGACAGTTTGTCAGTCGCGCCCGATAGAGGCGCACAGGGGAGAATAGTATGGCTTCGAAGTTCAATATGTCGCTGCTTTGCACCGTCGGCGTTGTTGCGCTGGCGTCCGCGTCGTCTGCCTATGCGCAGGAAGGCCCGGTCGAGCAGGTCACCGTTACCGGCTCGCGCATTATTTCTGACATCACCCTGTCGCCCACGCCGCTGACCGTCGTTACCGCCGAGCAGCTGCAGCAGACCACCCCGACCAACGTGCCTGACGCGCTGAACAAGCTGCCCGTCTTCATCGGCGGCCGCACCCCGCGCAGCCAGGATAACGGAAGCCGCAACACCTCCGGCAACGTGCTGGCGCTCCGCAACTTCGGCCCCTCGCGCACACTTATCTTGCTGGACGGCCACCGCGTTCCCGCCTCCAACCAGGACGGCACGGTCGACATCGACATCCTGCCCCAGATGCTGATGAGCCGCGTCGACGTGGTCACCGGCGGCGCCTCCGCCGTGTACGGCTCCGACGCCGTGGCCGGCGTGGTCAACTTCGTCCTCGACAAGACCTATACCGGCTTTAAGTACAATGTGAACGGCGGTATCTCGAAGTATGGCGACGGCGCCCGCTGGCAGAGCGGCTTCGCTTACGGCACGCCGGTGTTCGGCGACCGTGGTCACTTCCTGATGTCGGCCAAGTACGAAAACCAGGACATGATTCCGATCGAATCGCGTCCCTATGGCTACAACAACAACACCTGGGTCCAGGCCGGCGCCGGCAGCGCCGCCAATCCGTTCAGAACCGTTCCCTATGGACACCTGTTCAACCAGTCGCAGGCCGGCACTATCAATTGTGGCACCGGCTGCGCCTACAACAATTATACTTTTGACAATCCCAACCAAATCCGACCGATGATCCACGGCACGGCCACCGGCACGACGAACCTTGAATCAGGCGGCGATGGCGGTTACCAGACCGGCGGCA
This sequence comes from uncultured Alphaproteobacteria bacterium, assembly GCA_903837555.1. Taxonomy (GTDB): domain Bacteria; phylum Pseudomonadota; class Alphaproteobacteria; order Micropepsales; family Micropepsaceae; genus Rhizomicrobium. The sequence continues at coordinate 64,819 of CAILUV010000022.1, read as the reverse complement.
CTTTCCGCTCGCAGCTGCGCTCCTATGAAACGTTTGCGCGTGGTAGCTACGACATCAATGAAACCACCAACTTCTTCATCCAGGGCACCTGGGCGGAATCAAAGAATTTTGCGAGCTGGGCGCCCTTCGTCATCAGCTCCGCCGGTGGGCGTCCCAATGGCTTTTTCACCAACAACCCGTTCCTGTCGCCCGCCGTTCAGGCGCAGTTGGCTTCTGGCGGCCGCACGCTGACCGCGGCGCAGCTGGCGTCCAACCCGGTCATCTCCGGCGGCGGCATCCCGCCGACGCCGCCCGCGGGCGCGACCTACTTCACCGCGCCGTCCTATGTGCCGCAGAAGGTTGACGGCATGCCTGCCGCCAAATCGCGCAGCATGTACAACACCATCGGTACCCAGCGTTACGTTTCGATCCAAAGCGGCATTACCGGCACGCTGATGGATAAGTTCAACTGGGACATCAACTACACCCATGGCGAAAGCCGCCTGAAGGTGCGCAACCCTACCAACACCGACAATGGCCGCCTGCTGGCGTCGCAGGATGCGGTGATCGCGCCGGTCGGCACTACCATCAACGGCGTGAATGTCGGTGGCACCATCCAGTGCTATGTCAGTACCATTCCGAATCTGGCCCAGATGTATCCGGGTTGTGTGCCGATGAACTTGTTTGATCCAGCTCGCGGAATCTCGCAGGAATCCTGGAACTGGACTACACGTTCTACCCAGTGGATACTGACCCAGCAGCTTGACGATCTGTCGGGCAGCATCTCCGGTCCGCTGGGCTTTGGCCTGCCAGCCGGTGAAATCAGCGCCGCGGTTTCGGGCGAAATGCGCTGGGCGACCTATGACATGCAGACCGACGCCCTGCCGACCGAGTTCGTCAACTGCTCAGGCCTGCGCATGTGCCTCCAAAACGGTAACACCTCGCCGGTCCGCTGGACCCAGAACGTCAACGCGCCGGTTTCCGTAGGCAACAATGTGTATGAGTTCGCTGTCGAAGCGAACGTGCCGTTGCTTAAGGACATTCCGCTGATCGCGGATCTGTCGACCAACGTGGCTGGCCGCTACACCAACTACTCCTCGTCGGGCGAGGCCTATACTTGGAAGATCGGCCTGGACTGGCACGTCAACGAGTCGATCCGCTTCCGCGGCACGACCTCAGTCGACATTCGTGCGCCCAACCTGAACGACCTGTATCAGCCGGTGGGCATTTCCTCGACGGGCTTCACCGACCTTCTGACCACGGGCAACAACAGCACGCGACTGCAAACCCAGGGCAATGCCGCCCTGATCCCGGAGGTCGCGCGTACCTACACCGGTGGTGTGGTCCTGACCCCGGAATTCATCCCGGGCCTGGTTATTTCGGTGGATTATTTCCAGACCCACATGTCGAATGCTATCGCGTTCATCAGCGGCCAGAACACCGCGGTGCAGAATCTCTGTATCGCCAGCGCCCCGACCTACGACAGCCCGCTTTGCGGCTTGTATGTACGCCCGCTTCCGGTCGGCGACCCGAACTACCGAACCCCGGCCAACTACCCGACGGTGCTGAAGAACTCTCCGCTCAATGCCGCGCAGCAGCAGATCGAAGGCGTGGACATCGAAGTCAACTACAGCTTCGAACTGGCCGACATCCTGGAAGAGCTGCCGGGTTCGATGAACTTCCGCCACCTGCTGAGCTATCAGCCGGTCAACACCACCATCCAGTTGCCGGGCGCGTCCCCGACTTGGGCTGTGGCGCCGAAGACCCGCCAGACCACCTTCCTCAACTACTCGGTTGGTGACTGGGGCTTTAGCTTCCAGAACCAGTGGCTCAGCGGCTTCAAGAAGAACAACGCCATCATTACGACGACGTCGCAGAACTACGCTGTGCCGCGCGTCAACTCCTACAACGTGCTCGACGTCACGATCGACCGGAAGTTCGACCTGTGGGGCGGCGATGCCAACATGTACTTTACGGTCAACAATATCGGTAACACGCGCGCGCCGCTGTTCCCGACCAACGGTTCGAACCCGGGTCTGTTCTATCCGACCAACAGCAACCACGACGATACGGGCCGCTTCTTCACCATCGGTCTGAGGGGCAACCTGTAAGCCTTAAAGAAATCAGTTCCCCCTTGGCCGGCATCGCGCAAGCGGTGCCGGCCTTTTCTTTTCAGCCGTGATGCTGATGAAAGAAGGGGATTGGCTTGGGAGGCGAGGTTAGCTGGCTTTGCGCACGGGCGCGGCGTCGCTGGCCATTTCCAGTTGCTGGGCTTCTGTCAGCAGCGCCTGCACCAGCCGGATGCGCGGCGTGGAGCGGCGCCACAAAACGCCGATGCGCCGCTTCTGAGACGATAATGGCAAGGCAATCTTGCGCAGGCTCAGACCTTCCGGCCATGGCGGCGCCCAGTCCGGCACCAGCGACACGCCCAGCTGGCGATCGACCAGCACGGCGATGGTTTCCAGCGAGTCCAGCTCGTAGCGGTCGCGCACAGTCAGGTCGTTCTGCTGCAGATAGTCTTCGGCCAGGCGTCCGCCCCATTGTTTGCGGTCGTAGCGGATGAAGGGGTGGCTCTCGAGAATGGCGTGGGGATCGCGCTCGGTGGTGCCGCGATGGGCCAGAACGATCATCGGCTCGGCGCGCCAGGTCGCCCAGTCGCAGGTCTTGGGCAGCGTGAATTGCGGCTCCACGATCACGGCGGCGTCCAGTTCGCCGCTGATCACCTTGGCATAAAGATCGTTGGATGTGCCCGGATGCACGAACAGCGTCACCAGCGGGTATTTCTCCGCCAGGGTCGACAGGATCGGGGGCAGCAGGCCCGTCAGCGCACTGGAGATCGCGCCCAGGTTCAGCTTGCCCGCAAAGCTCTTCTCATTGGCGACGTTGCGAAGGTCGCGCACGCCAGCCAGCAGGGCCTGAACCTGGGGCAGGATGGACCAGCCGGCTTCGGTGGGCCGCACGGTACGGCCCGAGCGGGATACCAGCGCCATGCCCAATTCCTGCTCCAGCGCCTTGAGTCGCTGGGTGACGCCCGCAGGGGTCAGGTTCAGCCGGCGCGCGGCCTCGGCGACCGAACCATGTTCGACCACCAGCAAAAAGCTTTCGAGGAATTGTGTGTCCATTCCCACAAATTCTATCATCTGGAATGGGAGCGTTACCATCTAAGGAGCTAGTTTTTGTATACATACCGCAGATGCGAAGGTTTTTCGCACTGCACTCTGGGCATCCGCGTCGCAGGGCGCGATTTTGTTAGACCAAGTTCCGGCGCGGGCGGCATCATCCCGACATGACACAAATCCTCGATAACAAGGCCGCAGGCGTCTACGCCATCGCGCCGACGCCCTTTCACGCAGACGGCGCCATCGACTGGCCGTCCGTCGACCGCATGGTCGACTTCTATTTCGAGACCGGCTGCGACGGGCTGACCGTCTTGGGTGTGCTGGGCGAGGCCGGCAAGCTGGACGCCGACGAGGCGCTGGCAGTGGCGCAGCGGGTGATCACCCGCGCCAACGGCAAGCCGGTGATTGTGGGCGTGTCCGCGCCCGGCTTTGCCGCCATGCGCAGCCTAGCGCATGCCGTCATGGACCGGGGTGCGGCCGGCGTGATGATCGCCCCATCCGCGGCGGCGCGAACCGACGACCAGATCGCCGGCTACTTCCGCGGCGCGGTGGAGGCGGTCGGCGCGGACGTGCCCTGGGTGTTGCAGGATTTTCCGCAAGTCACCGGCGTGGTAGTGGCGCCCGCCGTGATCGCGCGCATCGTGCGCGAAAATCCCTCGCTGATGGTGCTCAAGCATGAGGACTGGCCCGGGCTGGAGAAGATCAGCACGCTGCGGGGCTATGAGGCGGATGGTTCGATGCGCCGCATCGCCATCCTGGTGGGCAACAACGGCCTGTTCCTGGATTTCGAACTGAACCGGGGCGTCGATGGCGCCAATACCGGCTATGCCTTTCCCGACATGCTGGTGGACTGTGTGCGCCTGGCCAAGCAGGGCAAGCGCGATGACGCGCAGGACCTGTTCGACGCCCATTTGCCCCTGCTGCGCTATGAACAGCAGCCGGGCGTGGGGCTGGCGGTTCGCAAATATGTTCTCAAGCGACGCGGAATTTTGTCGTCGGATGCGATGCGCAAGCCCGCCACGCCCCTGACCGCTTTGGGCCGCGCCGAAGTGGACTATCTGCTGGATCGTCTGGCACGGCGCGATCCGCGCGCCATCTGCAAAGGGTAGAACATGCGCCTTGCCACCGCCGCCATGGCACTGCTGGCCCTTGCCCTGACCGCGCCGGTTGCCCGCGCGCAGTACGGGGAGTTAAATCTCAAGGGCGCGATCGATTTTCATGTCCATCAGGGCCCTGACAGCGTGATGCGCAAGATCGATGCGGACGACCTTGCCAAACTTGCCAAGTCGCTGGGGATGCGCGGCATGGTGATGAAGAACCATTGGCAGCCCACCGCCTCGCTCGCCTATCTGATGCGAAAGCAAGTGCCGGACTTCGAGATTTTCGGCGGCGTCACCCAGAATGTCGCGCTGGGCGGCATCAATCTGGAAGCAGTCAAGCGCATGGTCGCCACCAAGGGCGGTTATGGCCGTGTGATCTGGCTTCCCACTTTCGACAACGACACGCCGGACAAGCGCGCCAGGAAAATCGCAACTGTCCCCATCTCCAAAGACGGCAAGCTGCTGCCCAGCGTGCTGGAGCTCATAAGCTGGATCGGCACCCAGCCGGGCCTGGTGCTGGAAACGGGCCATGCCACGCCGCAGGAGGGCCTCACCATCATTCGCGAGGCCAAGCCGCGTGGCGTCAAGCATATCGTCGTCACCCATGCGCCCGACATGGGATGGTCGGTGGAACAGATGCGCGAAGCCGGGGCGCAAGGCGCCTATCTGGAATTCGTCTACAACTCCACTTTGAGCAAGGATCAGCCCGCCAAGCTGAAACGCTATGCCGAGATGATCCGCGCGGTGGGGCCGCAGCACGTCATCATGGCGACGGACCTTGGCGGCGTGCCGCCTGGCACCGATCCGCCGCTCCAGCCGCACGGTTTTCTGGACTATATGCGGGCCATGCACCGCGAGGGCCTGACGGTGGCCGATATCAACTGGATGACCAAGACCAACCCCGCATTGGCGCTGGGCCTGCCTGCGCCCTGAACCGGGCTGATTCCCGGCGGGCGCGAAACACTGTATTTTTGTTCGCGCCGCTTCGAACCCGTCCTGACGGCGGCGCCTGGAGCTTCCTTGCGCGTATTGCGGCTTTCCTTCTGGGCGTTCGTCCTGCCGCCTCTGCTGGCGGGTAGGATGGTTTGCGCCCAGACCGCCGCCCCCATGACGGCCGACGGCTGGTAGACGGCCACGCCCGCATCTGCCGCTCCGGCGCCGACCTTGCAGCGTCCGGTGCCGGTCGAAGTCGCGCCGCTCGCCGGTCCCGCGCCAGGCTGGTCCGCAGCCCCGGCCGGCAAACCTGCTGATACGGCGCCCCCGGCGTTGCGATCCGCCCCCCTGACCGAGACCGCCGCGCCGCCCGCGCAGCCTGCGCCGGTCACGATGGCGGCCCCCGCGCCGGCCCCCCTGCCGCCGGTGCTCACCGCGCCGACCGCGCCGGCGACGATGGCTTCCGCGCCTGTGACGCGCGCGCCGGTCGGCAAGACCTATGGACCTCAGAGGCTGGCTTTCGCGGATGGCGTCAGCGCCCAGTTCGATGTGACCTGTCAGACGTTGCGGGGCTTTCGGCCGTTGACGCTGGATCTCTACCAGCCCCGGCCGCGCGGTTATGCGTTGCCGCGACGGTGCTGATGATCGGGGCGCAATTGTTGCTGTGGCTTTTTCCCAGCTACCAGGGGTTGTTGATCGCGAGCTGCATGGCCGGCGCCTCCTTGGGTTTTGCCTTGCCCACCGCGGCGGGGCTGATCGCTGCCGGCTTTGGGCCGGCGTCATTCGGCGCCGCGATGGGCTGGACATATGCCATGGTTCTGGCCTTCGCCATTATTGCCAGCCGCTTCATTGGCGCGGTGTTTGACATGACGCAGAGTTATGTCCCGGCTTTTGTGACCTTCGCGGTTCTCACATTCGGGGTTTTCGTCGCCATGTTGCTGTTTTCGCTCAGGGATGACAGACAGGCCGCATGACGTCCTTGCCGTCCCTGATCGCCGATCTGGAAAGCCGTGGCATCATCCTGTCGCTGGTGGATGGCGAAATCCGCTACCGCTCGCCGAAAAACGCCCTGACCGATTCCGACCGCGAGGGCCTGCGCAGCCGACGCGCGCAAATCATTCACTGGCTGGCGGCGCGCGATGCCGCCCGGGCGATCAAGGGCATCAAGGGTGCCCAAGGCCCGCTGACGGTTTCGGTGGGGCAAGAAATGTGGTGGCGCTTTGCCGGCGGCGCGGAAGAAGGCAAGCCGATAGCGCTCAACATCGGCATGGTGAGCCAGTTTCGTGCCAGCCCGGAAATGGTGACCGCCGCCGTGCGGCAGGTGATCACGCGCTATGACGCGCTGCGGGTGTCTTTCCGGGCGCAGGGTGAGGTTCTGATCCCTACGCTCAATCCCGCCGAAGCTTTCGAGATCGAGCAGGAGGACTTTCGCAGCCTGGGAGGCGATGCCGCGTCGGCGGCCGCCCAGGCCAGCGCACGGGAATTCTGCGCCCGGACCAACTACATCGAGGGCAACTGGCTGACGCGGGCCAAGGTGATTGCCTTGCCAGAGGGCGAGGCGATGGCCGTCATCTCCTCTGCCCACATGATCGCCGACGCCGGAACGCGCAACATCATTATCGACGAAATCCGCGACATCCTGGAAAGCGGCGCGCCGCTGGCTGGGCCGTCGGTGCTGTTCAACGCCTATAGCCTTGCGGAACGCGAATTGCTGGACGGCGCCTCAGGGCGCGGCGCTGATCGATTACTGGCGCCGCTGGTACGACGCACAGCCCACCATGTTTTCGCCGACGGAAAAAACGCTGCTGCAATGGGGCAATGGCATCCGCACGGTGCGCAATTTCACCATTCCGGCGCCGGTGCTGAACCGGGTGCGCGCGCGCCGAAGCCTTGAAAGTGACGCCTTTTGTGGTCTGCCTGAAGATATTCTCGCGCGCCATGGCGCGCTGGTCGGGGATGGACCGCTTTCCCGTCCGCGTGCTGGGCGACAAGCGCACCGCGCTGGATCTGGCCAGCACCGTGGGGCTGATGTTCTGCGCCGACGCGCTGGAAATCCATGCGCCGCCGGCGCAGGATTTCGAAACCACCCTGCGCGGCATCATGGCGTCCTATGACGCTTCGCTGGCCTTGCGCATTCCAGCCCTGCATTTCTGGGCGCCCTATTGCGTGCGGCCGGGGATCGAGGCGAACAATTTCGCCAACAAGATACCGGCGGTGTTCAATTATTATTCCGTGGGCACGGCGCGCGAAAAGGCAGAACGCAAAGACTGCGCGGACAAGGCATCTGCCTGGCCGCCGGAAATCGTCAAGCTGGATCAGGTCTGGCCGCGGCGCAGCTCGCCGATATTCCTGCACCTGATGGACAAAGGCGAGGAGCTGAGTGCCTCGCTGCACTTCTATCAGAATGTCGTCAGCCCGGCCGATCAGGAACTGTTCGTCGCGCGCTTGTTCCAGTCCTTTGACGAGACGGTCGGCGCTTGACCGGCGAGGGGCAAAGTCTGCTCGCGCGCCTGTTGATGCCGGGTGTGGCAGGCCATGAGATGGATGATGTCGGCCAGCCCGTCTCCATAGCGACGGAAGAAGCCGCGCTGGTCTCTGCCGCGGGCGAAAAGCGCCGCCGCGATTTCACGCTGGGACGGTGGTGCGCCCATGCTGCGCTGGCGCAGCTGGGCGGGGATGACGGGGTAATCGGCCTAAGCAAAAGCGGCGCGCCGCTCTGGCCCGACGGCTTTTGCGGCAGCATCACCCATACGGCGGGCTATGCCGCCGCCATGGTGGCGCGCTGCGCCGATTTCCTGGGCCTGGGCGTGGATGCCGAACGGGTGGGCGGGGTGACGCAAAAGCTGTGGCCGCGCCTGTTCGATGCCGACGAAACCGCGCTGCTGGCGGCGCTGTCGCCAGACCTTCAGATGCGCGTCGCCACAATCCTGTTCAGTGCCAAGGAAGCCTGTTTCAAGGCCTGGAGCCCCTTGGGCGCGGCGCCCCAATCGTTCCGGGATATACACGTCGCGCTGCGCGACGACGGTTTCGATGCCATTTCGGCGGCGGGTCTTCTGACGGGCCGCTTTGCGGTCCGCGATGACCTGGTGCTGACGGCGGCCAGTATTCCGGCGCGCTAGATTTGGCCAAATTCCTTGGATGGCGCCGCCAGCGAGCCTACATGTTCGGCAAAGGCCGCCAGGGTGGGAAATTCAAACAGGTCCGACAGCTTCAGTTCGTCGCCCAATTCCATCTTTTCCTGAATGGCGCCGATCAGCTTGACGCCCAGCAGCGAATGACCGCCCAGTGCGAAGAAATTGCCATCGGGGCCGACCGTTTTGACGCCCAGAACCTGCGCCCAGATCGCGGCCAACTGCTTTTGGGTGTCTTGCACTGCCATGATGATCTCCGAACCGCCATCGCAGTGTAGCCCATCGCGGGATGCGGACAACAAAAAGGCGGGCCACCGCGACCCGCCCTTTCGCGTCTTGGTGAAACTGGAACTTAAGGCTTCTTGGCGGCGGTGAATTCGATTTCGATCAGCGGGCCCGGCACCACCAGCGAATGGATGTGCACGGTGGCGCGGGCCGGCTTGTTGGGCTGGGCCGCGGTGCCGAATTCGGTCGACCAGACCTTGTTCATTTCCGCCGCGCTGGCATTGGGTGTCAGGAAGACATGCGCGGAGACAACATCGCCATAGCCGATGCCCAGCTTGTCCATCACCGCTTTCAGGTTGTTGAGGGTCGAGCGGGTCTGCTGCGCGGTGTCGCCCCATTCGGCTGGCTGGCCATTGGCGGCGGGCTTGATCGGTGAGGGCAGGGCGCCCGACAGGTAATAGGTGGTGTAGCCCGGCGGCACGACGGTGGCGTCGGCAATGGCCGGCACAGGGCTGGTGCGGTTGAGGCGCTGGATTTCCTGCGCGCAAACGGTGGTGGCGGCGGCGCACAGGGCCGCGCCCAGCAGGGCGGATTTGCACAAGGTCTTCATGTTTTTCCTCTTGATCGGGTGAAGGCCGGCACGGGATGTGCCCCCGCCCCATGCTAGCAGCGCTTCGACACCTGTCTATCCAGAGCGCGCGTGGCGTGTCACGATTTCGCCTGACGATGTCGTCAGGATCGCCTCATGCTGCGCCGCCCTTTGCTTCTTTTCGTATTTCTGCTGCTTGGCCTTCCGGCCCTTGCCGCCGATCCCGCCGCGCAATGGTGGGCCGATGTTAGCACCCTGGCGCATGACGACATGAAGGGCCGGTTGACTGGCACGCCCGATTATCTGCGTGCGGCCGATTATGTGATCGGCCGCCTGAAAAGCGAAGGTATCAGGCCCGCGGGCACCGAAGGCTATTTGCAGCCGGTGACCTTCGAGCAGCAGGTGGTGGACCATGCCGCCAGCCGCGCCGAACTGGTGGACGCCAAGGGCGCCGTCACGCCGCTGAAGGTGGGTGATGACTTGCTGATTTCGGCGGGCAGCGGACCGCGCCCGCCCCAGTTTGATGCGCCGCTGGTGTTTATCGGCTATGGCCTGCATCTGCCAAAGCACGGCCATGACGATTTCGCCGGTCTCGACCTCAAGGGCAAGATCGCGGTGATGATCAGCGGCGGGCCAGCCGACATTGCCGGGGCGGTCAAATCCAATGCGCGTTTTGAACGCCTGGAGCTGCTGTCGAAGCTTGGGGTTGTGGGTGTGATAGGGCTGACCACCCCGGGGCAGGTGGAAATATTGTGGGAGCGGCAAAAACTGCTGGTGCGCCAGCCCGGCATGTATCTGGCCGATGCTGCCTTGCGCGACGTCAAGGCGCCCGTCTTTGCCGCTGCGCTCGATCCTGCCAAGGCTGAGCTGTTGTTCCAGGGCAGCGGCCATAGCTTCGCCGGATTGTCGGCGCTGGCGGATTCGTCCAAACCAGTGCCGCGTTTTGCTTTGCCGTTGCGCCTGAGGGCCAGCATCGCCGCGACCCGAAGCCAGCTTTCCTCGCCCAATGTGATCGGGGTACTGGAGGGCAGCGACCCGAAACGCAAGTCGGAATATGTCACCGTCTCGGCGCATCTGGATCATCTGGGCGTGGCCGCGCCCATCAATGGCGACGCGATCTACAACGGCGCAATGGACAACGCCACCGGCGTGGCGTCGGTGCTGGACATGGCGCGTCGTCTGAAAGCGGGGCCGCCGCCCAAACGCTCCATCCTGTTCCTGTTCTTCACCGCCGAAGAAAAAGGCCTGCTGGGCTCCAGCTATTTTGCCCGCCGCCCGACCGTGCCGAAGGCGGGTATCGTGGCCAACCTGAATCTCGACATGGCATTGCCGCTGTGGCCGCTGACCAGCGTGTTTTCGCCGGGCCAGGATGAAAGCTCGCTGGGCGATGATCTGCGCGCCGCCGCCGCGCCGATGGGGATCGCGGTGACGGCCGATCCCATGCCCGACCGCAACTCCTTCACCCGCGCAGACCAGTACAGCTTTGTGCGCGAAGGTGTGCCCGCGCTGTTTCCCAAATTCGGCTTCGCCAAGGGCACGCCGCAGTTCGAGATGGAGCGCGAATGGCGATCCACCCGCTACCATTCCCCGTCGGATGACCTCAGCCAACCGATCCTGAAAGACGAGGCGATGAAGCTGAACGCGCTGGCGGCGGCTGTCTTGCGCCGTGTCGCCGATGCCGATGCCCGGCCGCGCTGGGTGGCGGGCAGCATTTTCGCCAAGGACTAGGCTGGAACGGAGATCTGAGATGAAGCGTATCTGCCTGGCGCTGCTGGCACTGCTGATGGGATGCGGCGTGGCGATGGCCGCGCCCATCAAGGTGATGATTCTGGATGGCCAGAGCGGGGGTGCCTATCACGACTGGAAGCTCACCACCCAGATCATGAAGCGACAGTTGGAAGAGGCGGGCGTGTTCGATGTCACGGTGGTGACCGCGCCGCGCGACGATGGCGATTTTTCAAACTTCCGGCCCGACTTCGCAAAATACCAGGTGGTGGTCTCGAACTATGACGGCGCGGACTGGCCGGCGGCGCTGAAAAGCGAATTTGAAAATTACATGAAAAATGGTGGCGGGCTGGTGGTGGTGCATGGCGCCGACAACGCCTTCCCCAATTGGCCCGCTTACAATGAGATGATCGGGGTCGGTGGCTGGCGTGGCCGCGACGCCCCGGCCGGACCCAAATGGTATTACCGGGGCGGAAAGCTGGAATCCGATTCGAGCGCCGGTCCCGCCGGGATGCATGGTTTGCGCACGCCGTTCCGCGTCACGGCGCGCAGCCTCCAGCACCCCATCATGCGCGGGCTTCCCGCCAACTGGATGCACCATACCGATGAGCTCTATTCCCGCCTGCGCGGACCGGGAAAAAACATGACGGTGCTGGCCACCGCGTATGCCGATCCGTCCAATCGCGGCACCGGATTCGATGAGCCGATGCTGATGGCGCTACGTTTCGGCAAGGGGCGCATCTTCCACACCACCCTGGGCCATGACGCCATCGCGATCTCGTGCGTCGGCTTCATCACCGTCCTGCAGCGCGGCGCGGAATGGGCGGCCACGGGGCGTGTCACCCAGAAGGTGCCGAAAAACTTTCCGACTGCCGACAGCGCCAGCTACCGCGCCGACTTCGCCGCCATGGACACGTCGCGCCCGGCTGCCAAGTAAGCTAGCCTCCCGCCAAAAGGGAGGGACCCATGAAGGCTCGCTTTGCCGTTCTGGCTTTTCTGGCGCTGGCGGCGCCCGCCGCCGCGCAAGCGGAACGCCCCGTCGCCAAGGGCACCGGCGACTGCGCGCCCTCCATGGGGCTGAATTTCCTCTGTGGCCTGAACCAGCCCGAAGACATTCTGCAGATCGGCACCAGCAAGTGGCTGGTGGCCAGCGGCATGAGCAAGGGCGGCGGCATCAGTCTTATTGATACGGCAGCAAATACCGCGCGCCCACTTTACACCGGCCAGTCGCGGCCCGACCGCAAGCTCTATCCCGATTGCGCCACGCCGCCCGATGTTTCGGTGATCGACACCCACGGCCTGGTGCTTCGCCCGCGTGCCGTTACCGGCACCTATCATCTTTACGCGGTCACGCATGGGCCGTTTGAAAGCATCCAGGTCTTCGCGCTGGATGCGCGGGGCGATGTGCCGGTGCTGGCCTGGACCGGCTGCGTCAAGCTGCCGACGGATTTTCGCGCCAACAGCGTCACCGCCACCAGCGATGGCGCCATTCTGGTCAATGTCCAGCTTAGAGGCGGATTGACCGGCGCCGACTTTATCAGCGGCAGGATCACGGGTGGCGTCTATGAGTGGAAGCCGTCCGACAAGAAGCTGCGCCTGCTGCCCGGCACCGAGCATCCCGGTAACAACGGTATCGAACTGTCGAAGGACGAACGCGAATTCTATGTCGCGGTGTCGGGTACCCAGACGGTGGTGGTATACGATCGCGCCGACACATCAAAGCCCGTGCGACAGGTGCGTACACCCTGGTTCAATCTCGACAATATCCATTGGAGTGGCGACCGGCTTATTGCGGCGGGCATGATGTTCGACGAACCGGCCTGTGGCGGCACCCGCAAGCAGATCCTGGATGCCAAGGGCGACCTGGCCTGTCATCGCGGCTGGGTGGCGGCGCAGCTCGATCCTGTCGCGATGGACTGGAAAATCCTCGCCTATGGCGAACCCAATCCGGCTTTCGGCGGCATCGCCACCGCGCTGGTGATCGGCGACACGCTGTGGATGGGCTCCTACCAGATGGACCGCGCCGCGTATCGCCCGCTTCCCGGCCTCAGGTAAGCCGCGACGCGCCCATCTTGGCGGCCAGCAGATAGGCCTGGGTCATGGCTTCGGCATTGGCCTTGCCCTGGCCGACGATATCGAACGCCGTGCCATGCGCCGGGGTGGTGATGGGCGCGGGCAGGCCGCCCTGCACCGTGACGCCGCGCTCGAACCCCATCAGCTTGACCGCGACCTGGCCCTGGTCGTGATACATGGTGACGATGGAATCGAGCTGCTTGTCGCGCGCCTTCAGAAAGATGGTGTCGGCGGGATAAGGCCCCTGGATCGGCAGGCCTTCCGCGTTCAGCTCGCGTGCTGCCGGTTCGATGATGTCGATTTCCTCGCGGCCGCAGGTGCCGCCGTCACCGCCATGGGGATTGAGCGCCGCCACCGCCACGCGCGGCTCGGCAAAGCCCGCCACCTTCAGCGTCTTGTAGGTCAGCCGCGCCGCGGCCTTGATGCGGTCCTTGGTGACGTATTTGGGAATGTCGGCCAGCGGGATGTGGCTGGAAATGCGCGAGGTCCACAGCGTGCCCAGTGTGTTGAACTCGCAGAAGTATTCCTTCACGCCAAAATAGTCGGCGAAGAAGTGCAGCTCGTCTTCAAAGTCCATGCCGCCTTTCTTCATCGCCTGCTTGTTCAGCGGCGCAAAGCAGATCGCATCGATGTCGCCGCGCTGCACGGCCTCCAGGCAGGTCGTCAGTGCCTGGCGCGCGCCGCGCCCGGCGGCAGGCGTCATCTGGCCCGCGGTCACATCGCTTTTTGCAACGCTGTCGATGGACAGGAAGAAAGGGCCTTCACCATTGCGGGCCTCCTTCCAGTCGGAGATAGGCTTGAGGGTCGTGGTTGTACCTGCCACGCGCTGGCCTTCGTCCCATACCCAGGCATCGCCCACCACCACCATGGTGGCGACGTCCTTGGCGTCGGAGCGCGCCAGCAGCTTGGCGATCAGTTCGGGGCCGATGCCGCAGGCATCGCCAAAGGTCACGGCCACAACAGGTTTTTTCATGGTTTCACCGGAAGAGATGCCAGATAGGCGGTTATGTTGACGATATCGGTTGCAGTCATTTTCGCGACGGACGGCTTCATCATCGCCGCCAGCGGTCCGTGCCGCGCCCCGGTCTGGAAGTCGTGGAGCTGGCGCGCCAGATAGCTGGGCGAGCGCCCGGCAATGCCGGGCACCGCGTCGCGGCCTTCCAGGTTCTGGCCGTGGCACATCGCACAGTTTTTCGACGCGGCCTTGCCCTTGGCCACCGCGCCAACCGGCACATACGCGATGAAATTGGCGCGCGGGTCGCGCAACTGTTCGCGGTGCACGTCTTCTGGCATTTCGACGATACGGTTGCCGATGGGCTGGCGCGGGCGGCCGTCGACCGGAAGCCACATGCCGTCCTGACTTTTCAGCTCAGGGACGGTTTCGGTTTCCACCACCTTGACCGGCACGGTGGGCGGCAGGGAAGCGTAATAGGCGGCGGTCTCTGCCATCTCTGCATCGGTCATCGCCTTGGCGAAATCCACCATCTGCTGCGCGTTCTTCTTGCGCGGTTCCGAGCTGGCACGCAGGCCGCTTTTCATCTCCTGCATGGTGCGCACGAGATAGGTGGCATTCAGCCCGGCCAGGTTGGTGTTCTGCGGCCGGCCCTTGCCGTTGGGATAATGGCAGGCGGCGCAGGCCGTGATCTGGCCCGCCGGATCGCCCGCCGCCACCAGCACAGGCATGGCGGGATGATCGCCGGGATACCAGTCGGCCGGCGGCTTCCTGCCCGCGCCGCTGATCTGGCTGCGGGTGAATTTTCCGGTGGCGCCCGGCAGGGTGAATAGCGTGCCGTCATCCTTCGGCGCCGTCGCTTCGTTCTGCGGCGTGGGCACGGCATAGGCCCACTCTGGGTAGCTGGCTGGATAGCTGGGCGCTTGCGCCCAGGCGGCGGTGCCTGCGAGCGCCGCCAGTGCGAGGGCCAGACGCAGCGTCATGCCGGAACGCTGACCCAGGCGCGGTTCTTGTGGCTGGTCAGTTCAGCATCCAGCATTTTCATCTGACGCAGGCCATCGGCGAATACCGGATAATCTGGGGTCAGGGCGCTATCTGCGATGGAAGCATAGAAGCGCCGGAACAACTGCTTGTGGGTATCGGGATAACCCTCGGCATGCCCGCCGGGATAATCGGCGAAGGCGCGCGCCTTTTCATCCAGCAGCGATGGGTCTTTCAGCAGGATCTGGTTGGGCGCATCGCGGTGGCCCAGCCACAATTCTTCCGGGCATTCCTGCCGCCAGGTGGCGCCGCCTTTGGTGCCGTAGATTTCCAGTACCAGCCCGTTCTTGCGGCCCGCCGAAACCTGGCTGGCGGTCATGGTGCCTCTGGCCCGGCCCATGCGGAACAGGGTGGCGCCAAAATCCTCGGTGACAACTTTGGTATCTACCGTCTCGCTTGCGCCGCCCAGTTTGCCGGAAAAGCTTTCGCCGCCGTCTTTGGGTTGCTTGCGGGTTGGCCAGAAAATCTGCAGGTCGCTGCACACGTCCGTGACCTTCAACCCGGTGACATGTTCGGCCATGTCGAAAAAGTGCGAACCGATATCAGCCATCACCCGGCTGTGGCCGCTGACCAAAGGGTCGACGCGCCAGTTCCAGTCGCTTTCATATAGCATCCAGTCCTGGGAATAGGTGCCCTGGACCACCAGTATGTCGCCGAAATCGCCGGCTTCGCGCATGCGGCGCATCTGCTGCACCATCGGATAATAGCGCAGGTTGTGGCACAGCCCGCCGCGCAGTTTTTTGGCCATCACCAGTTCGGTTAGTTCCTGCGCTTGCGCCACCGTCATTGCCAGCGGCTTTTCGCACAGCACATGCTTGCCCGCTTCCAGCGCGGCCTTGGCAATTTCGTAATGCGACACGTTCGGTGTGGTGACATGCACGGCGTCGATCGACGGATCGGCCATCACGTCGCGCCAGTCACCGGTGGCGTTCAGCACATTGTATCCGGCCGCAGCGGCCTTTGCCTTGTCCGCGGAGGTTGCGGCAATTTCCACCACATCCACATTCTCGACGCGGCGCAGCGCCTCCAGATGCACCCTGCCCATGAAGCCGGTGCCGATCACGGCGGTTCGGATGCGGTTCACGCTACACCCACCAGGCCGCGGCGGGCTTTTCCTTGATGACCAACTGATTGAGCAGCGCCGCCGCCTTGGTCAGGCCTTCATCGGGCGACATCAGGCTGTCTTCATGTTCGATGGACATGACATTGTCATAGCCATACATGCGCAAGGTGGAAATGAACTCGCTCCACCATTCGGCGCTGTGGCCATAGCCGACGGTGCGGAACATCCAGGAACGGTCGCGCTCCTTGGTGTAGGACTTGGTGTCCAGCACGCCGGTCATGTCCATGTTGGCGGAATAGAGCTGGGTGTCCTTGGCATGCACGTAATGAATGGCGTCGCCCAGGATGCGCACGGCCTGGATCGGCTCGATGCCCTGCCAGAACAGATGGCTGGGGTCGAGGTTGGCGCCCACCGACTTGCCCGCGATGTCGCGCAGCCGCAGCATGGTCTCAGGATTATAGACCACGAAGCCCGGATGCATCTCGATGGCGATCTTCACGCCATGATCGGCGGCGAACTTGCCATGCGCCTTCCAGTACGGCGTAACGACCTCGTTCCACTGCCATTCCAGGATTTCCAGAAAGTCCGGCGGCCAGGGGCAAGTGACCCAGTTGGGAAATTTGGCGTTGGGGCTGTCACCGGGGCAGCCGGAAAAATCCACCACCGTGTCCACGCCCAGTTTTTCAGCCAGCAGGATGGTTTTTCTCGCGGTGTCGGCATGTTTGTCGGCGATCGACTTGTCGGGATGCAGCGCGTTGCCGTGGCACGACAGCGCCGAAATGGTGAAGCCCGCGTCGGCGATCTTCTTCTTGAAGGTGTCCAGTTCCGCCGGATTGTCCAGCATCGACAGCTTGGCATGGGCGTCGCCGGGATAGTTGCCGGTGCCGAATTCCACCGTGTCGATATCCAGCGACTTCAGCTTCTTCAGCACGGCGTCGAGCGGCAGGCCCGACAGCAATGGCGTGAAAACACCGACCTTCATGACAATCCTCCAACCGCCCCGTTTCGGGGCTTGTGGCGGGATTTCAGACTATCGGGAGAAGGGACGCAACCGGCTTATTGCGCCACCCGCCACACCGCATTGCCCACATCGTCGGCCACCAGCAGACCGCCGCGCTTGTCGACGGCGATGCCCACGGGGCGGCCCTGCGCCTTGCCGTCTTCGGTGAGGAAGCCGCTCAGCAATTCGCGGGGAGCGCCTGACGGCGTGTCATTGTTGAACGGAATGAAGATGACGCGATAGCCGCTCAGCGGCTTTCTGTTCCAGGAACCATGCTGGCTGACGAACGCGCCATGGCTCAGACCCTCGCCAAGCTTGGCGCCGGTCGAAAAGGTCAGGCCCAGCGATCCGGTATGCGCGCCCACGGCATAGTCGGGCGAAATCGCCTTGGCCACCAGGTCAGGCCGTTCCGGCGTGACGCGGCGGTCGACGTGCCGGATCGATTATCAAAATCCATCACAGCTTTCTGCCCAGCTTCAAGGGTGCCAATCCCTACACCCAGGCGCATGAACGCGGCGTCAAGCTGATCGGCGCCACGGCGCATTACGTCACCGGCGATCTGGACGAGGGGCCCATCATCGACCAGTCGGTCGAGCGTGTCAGCCACGCGCTGGGGCCCGATGACTATGTGTCGGTCGGTCGTGATATCGAAAGCCGCACACTGGCGCGCGCGGTCAAATACCATTTCGAGCACCGCGTGCTGCTCAATGGCCGCAAGACCGTGATTTTCGGCTAAGCCAAAAGCTAGGGCGGCGTGAGCTTGAACAGCTTGCCGCGCTCGGCCAGGGCATAGACCGCGCCGTCGGGGCCGACCTTCACATCGCGGATGCGCGCTTTCTGGTCGGTCAGCATCGGTTCTTCGGCCACCACCTTGTCGTTCCTGATTTCCAGCCGGTAGATGCCGACGCCGCGCAGGCCCGCCACGAACAGGCTGTTCTTCCAGGCCGGGAAAAGGTCGCCCTGATAGAAAGCCATGGCCGAGGTGCCGATCACCGGATCCCAGTAATAGGCAGGCTGCTCCATGCCCTTCTTGGCAACGCCTTCGCCGATCGGTTCGCCCGGATAATTGATGCCGCGGGTGATCACCGGCCAGCCATAATTGGCGCCGCGCTTGATGATGTTGAGCTCGTCACCACCGCGCGGGCCATGTTCGACTTCCCACATCCGCCCGGTCTTGGGATCGATCGCCAGGCCCTGCGGACTGCGCAGGCCATAGGCCCAGATTTCCGGCAGCGCGCCCTTGGTCTTCAAAAACGGATTGTCCTTGGCGGGCGCGCCTTCGGGCATCAGGTGCACCACCTTGCCCAGATGGTTGTCCAGCTTCTGCGCCAGCATGGCCATGTAGTCCCAATGCCGGTTGGCGTCGCGGTCGCCCATGATCAGGAAGATCGAGCCGTCCTTGCCGAACACGATGCGCCCGCCCTGCTTGCTGGACGAGTTGTTCAGCGGCACGGCCGGCGAGCCCCTGAAGATCACCTTCACGTCGCTGACTTTGGCGCCGTCTTCATCCAGCGTCGCATAGGCGAGATTGGTGTTGCTCCAGAAGCCTTTCTCGACGACTTCGAAGAAGCTGAAATAGATGCGGCGGCTTTTGGCGAAGTCCGGCGCCAGCACCACTTCCAGCAGGCCGAGCTTGTGGCCGGCCCCCGCCAGGTTTTCCAGACCCGCCAGCGCCGCCGACGGCGTGCCGCCCGCATCCAGGAAGCGCAGCGCGCCCGGCAGCTTCTCGCTGACCAGCATCTTGCCGGAGGGCAGGAACGCCACGCTCCAGCCCTGGCCCAATTTATCGGTCACAAGGCTGACCTTGTGCGGCGCCACGCTTTTGAACGGCGCGCGGGTCTGTTCCTTGAAGGCGGGCGCGTTCTTGGCGGTTTCCGGCGGGCGTGGGTCCCAATAGGCGCCATCTGCGGTCGCGGGGGCGGGGTGTTCGCGCGATTCGCCCGGCGGCAGCGGGGCAGTGGCCACGGTCTGTGCCGCCAGCGGGGCGGGCAGCAGGGCCAAAGACAGCAGCCCGGACTTCAACCAGTGGTTCACGCCAGTCTCCCGATATTTTGGCCGGCAGCTTAACGGGCGTGGGGCGGTGCGCCTAGCCGGCGTTTAAGGGGTGACGGCCCCGGCTGTATACATCTAGACTTGCCCAAAAGGCCGATCACAAAGACGCTGCAAGGCGCAGTCGGTAAGGGGGCTGGGGCGTGACTTCGACATTGGCAATGCTGCCGCTCGATTACATCGAGTTCTTCGTTTTTTTGATCCTGCTGTGCGCCGTCGGCATCTGGTCGGGTCGGGGCGAGCGCAAATCAACCAACGACTATTTCCTGGCGGGGCGCACATTGCCCTGGTACGTGGTCGGCGGTTCCTATGTCGCCGCCAACGTCTCCACCGAGCATTTCGTGGGGCTGGTGGGCATCAGCTTTTTGCAGGGCGTGGTGCCGGCGCTGGCCCAGTGGCAGACCTCGCTGATCGAAATCGTCATCGTATTTCTGTTCGTGCCCTTCTTAATCAAGGCGCGCATCACCACCGTGCCGGAATATCTGGCCAAGCGCTTCGGCCAGGGCGTGCGTCAGGTCTTCGCGCTGCTGACCATCTTCGCCAACATCTCCATTTTCATGGCGGCGGTGATGTATGCCGGCGGGTTGGCCCTGTCGGGCTTTTTCGGCTGGCCGCTTTTGTGGTGCATCATCGGCACCGGCATCTTTGCCGGTGGCTGGGCGGTCTATGGCGGCCTCAACACCGTGGCCTGGACCGGCCTTTTGACGGCGGTGGTGAAGATCGGCGGCGTCGGCCTTCTCACCATCTTCGCGCTGAAAGCCATGACGCCATCGGGCGGCATCATCGACGGCTTCATGTATGTGATGCAGATGAACATGGCCGAGACCGGCGTGTGGAAACAGGCGGTCGAAGCCAGCGCCCCCAATCTGACCCAGTATGGCGAATACAACCGCATGACGGTGTTCCAGCCACCGGATCATCCGCTGGCGCCCTGGACCGGCACGTTCTTTGGTTTGCTGGCGGTGGGCGTTTGGTACGGCGTGATGAACCAGTTCATCGTTCAGCGCGTGCTGGGCGCCAAGGACATCTGGCATGCTCGCATGGGCCTGC
Source organism: uncultured Alphaproteobacteria bacterium (assembly GCA_903837555.1). Taxonomy (GTDB): domain Bacteria; phylum Pseudomonadota; class Alphaproteobacteria; order Micropepsales; family Micropepsaceae; genus Rhizomicrobium. Next base: position 44,790 of record CAILUV010000022.1, on the reverse strand, counting down.
TGATGGCCGGTTACGCCAAGCTTCTGTTGCCCTTCATCGTCGTGCTGCCGGGCCTAATCCTGTTCGCGCGCTATCCCGAATTCCTGTTGGGCGACTGGAAGACCGCCGTGCATCGCGCCGATGGCGGCTTTGTGCTTTTGGTGCAGGAATTCCTGCCGGTGGGTCTGCGAGGGCTTTTGCTGGCGGTGCTGATCAGCGCGGTGCAGGCCACCGTCAGCGCGGTGGTCAACGCCACCGCCGCGATCCTGACGCTGGATATCTATGTGCCGCTGATCAATCCGAACGCGACGGAAAAGCAGCGGGTGCGTTTTGGCATGTGGGCCAGCGTCGGCGCCATCGCGGCCGGTATCGCCATGGCGATCTATGTCAGCCAGCAAAGCGCCGGCATCTTCCAGTACATGCAGACGCTGAACGCCTTTGTCGCGCCGCCCTTCGCCGCCATCCTGTGGGTGGGCCTGATCTGGAAGCGCACCAATGGGGCGGGCGCCATGGCGGCCGTGATTGGCGGCCTGGCGACGGGCCTGCTGATCAAGCTGGTGGGTTACAGCGTGGACATGCCGAGCTGGTACTACGCCTTCGCCAACCAAGCGGCGGTCTGTTTGGCGGTGTCGTTGCTGCTCTGCGTGGTGGGAACCCTGCTGCACCCGGCCCGCAGCCCCGGCACCGAAACCGATCCCGTCACCTTCTGGAATTCCCGCGACACGCTCACCCAGGGGCTGGGCGACCGCTGGTACAACAGCGTGGTCTTCTGGGCAGGCGTGCTGCTTGTGCTGACCTGTGCCTGCATGCTGATATTTTCGCAAATCTTCTTCCCCACGGGAGGTGGCTGATGAACAAGCGCAATCTGTCCGACCTGGTGATCCGCCAGTCCGAGTTCAAAGGCGAGATGGGCGTTGCCCGCGCCGACATCACGCCGCCCGGCAATATTTATGCCCGCTCCTGGGGCAGCGCCCAGCACGATGCAGCGGAAGGCATTCACCGCCCGCTGGTCGTCAGCAGCCTGTTCCTGCGCGGCGGCGATCCCAAGCTGGAGCTCTATCTGGTCTGTTTCGACCTGGGCTGGTGGTTCGACACAGCCCATGAAATGGAAATCCGAAAACAGATTCTGGAAAAGTCCGGCATCCGCAACGATCAGTTGATCACCCATATGGGCCATACCCATGCGGGTCCGGCCTCCAACTTGCAAAACCTGGACCGCGAAGGCGGCCATCTGATTCCGCCCTATCGCGAGAAGATCGTGGAAGGCGCGGTTGCCGCGATTCTGGGCTCTAAAGAGAATGTGCAGCCGGCGGTGATGTCCTGGGCCACCGGCCGCTGCGACATGGCGCGCAACCGCGACCTGGTGCTGGACAGCGAAACCTTCCTGTGCGGCATCAATCCCGATGGTCCCACCGACGACACCGTGCTGGTGGGGCGCATCACCGATGCCAAAGGCAAGATCATCGCCACGCTGGTCAACTATGCCTGCCATCCGGTCTCGCTGGGAGGCGGCAACCGGCTGATCTCGCCGGACTATTACGGGGCGATGCGCGAGATCGTCGAGCGTGACACCGATGGAGCGCCCTGTTTCTTCCTGCACGGCGCGTCGGGCGACATGACACCGCTGCGTTCCTATGAAGCGGACACCGCCATCGCCGACCAGAATGGCCGCCAGCTCGGCTATGCAGCGCTCTCCACCCTGACCGGCATGCTGCCGCCGGAACAGGAATTCGCCTATGCCGGCATAGAGGATTCCGGCGCGCGCCTCGGCCGCTGGAGCCTGCGCCCCAGGCCCGCCAACACCACGCTGCAGGTCGCGGTATCGGACACCGATCTGCCTTACGTAGATCTGCCGACCGAGGCCGAGCTTCTCAAGTCCATCCATGGCTGCAACGACCGCGCGCGTAAGGAGCGGCTGGAGCGGCGGCTGATGGTGCGCCGCGATGTCGGCAATGGCACCTCGCGCAAGGTGCGCATGACCCTGTGGCAGGTGGGCGATGCTTTTTTCGTGGGCGCGCCGGCCGAACCCTACAGCGCTTTCCAGAAGGAATTGCGCAAGCGCTTTCCCAACAATGCCGTGGTGATGCTCAACATCGTCAACGGCAATGTCGGCTATCTGGCGCCCGCCGAGACCTACAAAAATCCCGGTCTCTACCAGATCAAGATTTCCCTGTTCCAGCCCGGTTGCATGGAGCAGGTGATTGACGATACCACCAACACGCTCAAGAAGCTCGAAAACGCCCATGGATAAAATTCTGCATCAAGAAAGCGTGCTGGAACGCAACCGCCGCTTTATTCCCGGCGGCATCTCGTCGGTGAACCGCGCCATCGATCCCGCCATCACCTTCACGAAAGGCGAGGGCGCCTATTTGTGGGACGCGGCGGGCAAGCGTTACATCGACTATCACGCCGGTTTCGCACCCTATTTCCTGGGGCACAATTTCGCACCCATCAACGATGCTGCCGCCATCGCCCTGAAGAATGGCGACAGCCTGTTCGGCGCTGGCCCCTCCAAGGCGGAAGGCGATCTGGCGGAGCTGATCTGCCGCAACGTTCCGGCGGTGGCGAAAGTCACCTTCCTCAACACCGGTAGCGAGGCGACCTCGCTGTCGATCCGCATCGCCCGCGCGGTAACCCAGCGCAGCCACATCATCGTGATGCAGGGCGGCTATAACGGCAATCACGACGAGCTGGCCTGCAACGTCTTCAACTCGCTGGCCGATATTGGGCCGCGCGTGTCGCCGGGCGAATATCCGCTGCGCCCGCTGGGGGCAGGAACCACCATCGAGCAGACCCACTATGTTCACGCCATCAATTACAACGATCTGGATTCGGTGCGCTATATCTGCCGCCGCTTCCCCGTCGCGGCGCTGATCACCGAGCCCCTGTTGCAGAATATCGGTGTGGTGAAGCCGCAGCCCGGCTTCCTGGAAGGCCTGCGCGACCTGGCCGACGAATTCGGCTTCGTGCTGGTGTTCGACGAAGTGAAGACCGGCTTCCGTCATGCGCTGGGCGGCTATGCCCAGGTCTGCGGCGTCACGCCCGATCTGGTGGTCTATGGCAAGGCAGTGGCCAACGGCTTCCCGCTGGCGCTGGTCGGCGGCAAGGCCGAGTATATGGACTCGATCATCGATCCTGATCCGGCGCGCCGTCCCTTCGTTGCCGGCACTTATAACGGGCATCCCGTGGCGGTGGCAGCGGCGACCGAAACCGTGCGATACCTCGCCGCCAACAAGGACAATATCTATCCCAAGATGGAAGCGATGGGCGGCTGGATGGAGACGGGCATCACCGATACCTTCTCTCGCCGCGGCATCCCGGCCTGCGTGGCGCGTCAGGGCTCGGCTTTCTCCTTCTATCTGATGGCGAGGCCCCCCAAAGACCTGCACGACATTATCGAAGGCCATGACTTCGCCCGCGACGTCGCCCTGCGCCGGGCGCTGATCCAGCGCGGCGTGTTCTTCGTGCCCATCGCCACCAAGCAATGCTCGCTCTCCGCCGCCCATAGCGAAGACGATGTGCAATTTACCCTCGAACAGTTCGAAAGCGCCGTTAACGCCATCTGGTAGGAGTTCCGTTCGTGAAAAAGTCTCTGCTGTCCGTTCTTCTGGTGACCGGCGTCGCCGGCGCCGCCATTGCCCAGCAGGCGGTGACGCCCGCTGCGCCGCCGGCCACCGCGCACACCGCGGCCGACCAGATGAAGGGCGCCGCGCCCGCCCAGGCTGCTTTCACGCCGCCCGTGCCGCCGCCGCGCAAGCTGGCGCCGCCGGTGCCCGCGCTGCTGCAGAGCCGTGCCCATGAAGTGTGGACCACCAACTGCGTCGCCTGCCACGGCAACACCATCGAGCCGGGCGCCAAGGCCAAGAGCCTGTTCAGCGAGCCCTTCCTGAACAGCCGCACCGACGCCCAGATCGTTCAGACCACCGCCAATGGTCCGCAGGGCGTGGCCAATCACGGCTTCAAGACCCTGTATCTGCCCGAAGAGATCAACCAGATTCCCGCCTATCTGCGCATCCGCGGCGGCGTGATGAACCGCAAGATCGGCGATACGCCCGATCCCCACGGCAAGGTGTTCAAGAGCCAGAAGGCCAACTTCAAGGTGGAAGTGCTGGCCAAGGGCTTCAACCAGCCCTGGGGCCTGGAATTCCTGCCCGACGGCCGCATGATCTTTACCGAACGTTCGGGCGCGGTGCGCTTCCTAGACAAGAGCGGCAAGGTCAGCGCGCCGGTGAAGGGCACGCCCAAGGTGTTCGAACGCCAGGATGGCGGCATGCTCGATGTCGCGCTGGACCCGGACTTCTCCAAGAATGGCTGGATCTATCTGGCCTATTCCGATGTGCCACCGAACTTCACCCACGAACCGGGCACGGAAAAGGCGCCGCTGATGGCGCCGCCGACCATGACCTACATCGTGCGCGGCAAGGTCAACGCCAACAATGAATGGACCGAGCAGCAGATGCTGTTCAAGGCGGCGGACGACCTGTTCACCTTCCCGGCCGACCATTACGGCGCGCGCTTCCTGTTTGATGACAAGGGCCACATGTTCTGGACCATGGGCGAGCGCCACGACATGCAGGCCTCGCAGAACCTGGCCTCGCCGCTGGGCAAGATTCACCGCATCCATCTCGACGGCAGCATCCCGAAGGACAATCCCTTCGTGAACACGCCGGGCGCGCTGGGCAGCATCTGGAGCTACGGTCACCGCAATCCCGAAGGCATCGACTTCGATCCTGTGACCGGCCTGTTGTGGGAAACCGAGCACGGCCCGGTGGGCGGCGACGAGATCAATATTGTCGAACCCGGCAAGAACTACGGCTGGGGCGTGGTGACCTATGGCCTTGAGCCCGGCATCCTGCGCCAGGAAGCGGTCGGCATGGTTCCGCCGGTGACCTATTACAATCCGTCGATCGGTCCGGGCGGCACTGCCTTCTATACCGGTGATCGCATCCCGGCCTGGAAGAACAACATGTTCATCGCCGGCATGGTGGGCCAGCGCCTGATCCGCCTGGAGATCAAGGACCGCCAGATCGTGTCGCAGGAAATCGTGTTCCGCGATCATGGCCGTATCAGGGAAGTGATCACCGGACCGGACGGTTATCTGTATCTGCTGCTGCAGAACCGCAACGGCGATCCGGTGGGTGGATCGATCGCGCGGCTGGTGCCGGCGAAGTAACCAACGAAAAGAGCCCCGTCTGAAAAGACGGGGCTCTTTTGTTTTTGCGACCCGTCAACAAGGCGGGCGTTCCAGGGAGGGACAGGATGAGCATCAAACGGCGTCAATTTATGACCGGTGCGGCGGCGCTGGCGGCCAGTGGCATCGCGCTTTGCCCGCTGGCCTGGGCGCAGGAAAAGTCCAAGCTCAAGATCACCGACATCAAGTTGGTGCGGCTGACCCCTAAGAACCCGCCGCCCGCCTTCAAGCCCGCCGCCAATTCCTGGTCAACGCAGGGCGTGGAAGTGTCGGCGCCGCCCAACATCTATCCGGAATTTCGCCCCACCCGTAGCCTATTCGCGGCCAAGAATGTACCGGGCTTCACGGTCGAGATCACCACCGACAAGGGCATTGTCGGCTACGGCCAGGGCGGCGCGGGCGGTGGCGCCATCGTGATGGGCCACCTGGCGCCGCTGATGATGGGGCGCGATCCCTTCGATATCGAACGCAACTGGGATATCAACTGGCGCGTGACGGAGTCCTACGGCCAGGCGGGCGTGACGATGAACGCCATCTCCGGCTTCGACAATGCGCTGTGGGACATTATCGGCAAGGCGCTTGGCGAGCCGGTGTGGCGGCTGATGGGCGGGCAGGTCAAGCCACGCATTCCGGCCTATTGCACCGGCAACGATATCGAGCAGCACGTCGAGTTCGGCTTCAAGGGGTTGAAGCTGGCCATGCCGGCGGGCCCGCCGCGCGGCGAGGAAGGCAAGCGCGCCAATGTCGAACTGGTGCAGCGCGCCCGCAAGGCGCTGGGCCGCGACGGTGACATCATGCTGGACTGCTGGATGTCGTGGGACGAGCAGTACACCATCGAGATGTGCAAGCTGCTGGAGCCCTATCGCGTCAAATGGGTGGAAGAAGCGCTGCCGCCTTATGATTTCGAAGGCTTCGGGCGCCTGCGCAAGAAGATCACCTCCACCCATATCGCCACCGGCGAGCATGTCTATGGCCGTTACGGCTTTCGCCGCCTGCTGGATGCCGATGGCGCCTCCATCTGGCAGCCGGACGTCAATTGGTGCGGCGGCATGACCGAGCTGCGCAAGATCGGCGCGCTGGCGGAAAGCTATGACATCGACGTGATCCCGCATTCGGGCGGCACCAATGGCGGGGTGCACTGGTCGATCAGCCATGTGAATGCGTCGCTGGCCGAACTGTTCATGCCGCCACCGGGCGGGCCCAAGCAGGTCTATGACATGTTCGAACAACATTATGAGATCAGCCGCGGTCCCGAAGGCATCTACATGCACCCGACTCGCACGCCGGGCTGGGGCTGGGACGTGAACGCGACGCCGATCTGATTATTTGCCCGAATTCTTTCCGGGCGCGAAATGCTCGGTCAGATAATCCACCAGCGGGTCGAACTCGTTGTCGCCGATCACCGCGCCCTTGTCGATCATGCTGTTCATGGTCAGAACCCACCCCGCGCGGGTTTTGCGCATGTCGGTGAAGCGGGTCACCGGATGGCAACTGTTGCAGGCGGCCAGCACCGTATCGCGCATCTTGCCGGGCGCCAGGGTCTGGGCGCTCGCAGGTCCGCCGACGATCATCACTGCAACTGCGAAGCAAATGGCGCGCGCGGCTTTCACGAAAGAATTCCCATGGCCCAAAAAGCGTGGCACCGTCTTATCAGATAAAAATACGGGGGTGGAAGGGTGAGGAAGATTTCGCGCCGGGGCGTGTGCGCCACCGGCATCGCAGCGCTCGCGGCCTCGCAAATGCCCGCCTTCGCGGCGGCGCCCGCCTACGACACCGCGGGCGGCGAATGGCGCACCTATGGCGGCAATCTGGGTAGCTGGCGCTACAGCGCGCTGGACCAGATCACCGCCGACAATTTCAAAAATCTGCGCAACAGCTGGACCTTCCTGCCCGACAATCTGGGGCCGGTGCCCGATCCCAACCTGCAGGCCACGCCGCTGATGGTGAAGGGTACGCTGTATCTCACGGCGGGCTCGCGCCGCGCCGCGGTGGCGCTGGATGCCGCGAACGGCGAGCTGAAGTGGAAATACAATATCGATGAAGGCGAGCGCGGCATGAACGCGCCGCGCCGCGGTTCGGGCCGCGGCCTCAGCTATTGGACCGACGGCGTCAAGGAACGCATCATCTTCGTCACCATCGGTTATCAGATGGTGTGCCTGGATGCTGCCACCGGTCTTCCCGATCCCGATTTCGGCAACAAGGGCATCGTCGATCTCAAGCTGGAGATGGACCAGGAGATTGACCTGTCGGGCAAGACGGACGGCCACGACATCGGGCTTCATTCCACGCCGCTCGTGGTGGGCGATGTGATCGTGATGGGCGCGGCGCACCTGCCGGGCCGGTCTCCGCGCAAAACCCATATCAAGGGCTATGTTCGCGGCTTCGACGCGCGCACCGGCAAGCGGTTGTGGATTTTCCACACCATCCCGCGCAAGGGCGAGTTCGGCCATGACACCTGGCTGAACGGTTCGGACCAATATACTGGCAACACCGGCAACTGGTGCCAGAACAGCGCCGATCCCGAACTGGGGCTGGTCTATATCGGCATCGAAGCGCCGACCGGCGACTGGTATGGCGGCGCACGCCCCGGCGACAATCTCTACAGCGAAAGCATCCTGGCGCTGGATGTGAAGACCGGCAAGCGCCGCTGGCATTACCAGACCGTGCGCCACGGCGTGCAGGACCGTGACATTCCCTGCGCCCCGATCCTGTGCGACATCACGGTCAACGGCAAAAAGATCAAGGCGCTGGCCCAGCCCACCAAGCAGGCCTGGCTGTATGTGCTGGACCGCGCCACCGGCAAGCCGGTCTGGCCGATCGTCGACCGGCCGGTGCCCAAGGGCGACATACCGGGCGAATATTATCCCGCCACCCAGCCGCATGTGACCAAGCCGCCGCCGTTCGACCGCCAGGGCTTCTTCAAGGAATATCTGATCGACTTCACGCCGCAGTTGCGCGCCGAAGCCGAATCGCTGGTCGACAATTACCGCATCGGGCCGTTGTTCACGCCGCCCTCGGTCAGCAAATGGCCGCGGCCGCTGGGCACCATCATGAATCCCAATGGCGATGGCGCCGCGCAATGGCCGGGCGGGGCGTTCGATCCCGAAACCAACATATTCTACATTTTCTCCAACATCTCCTACGGCCCGACCGGGCATATCCCGGCCAACCCGGCGGTCACCGATGTGGGCTGGATGCTGGGCACCGCTTCGCCGCCGGCCACGCCGAACGGCGGATCCGGCCCAGGCATCGCGCGCATGACGGTGCAGGGCATGCCGCTGATGAAGCCGCCTTATGGCCAGATCACCGCCATCGATCTCAACAAGGGCGAGATCGTGTGGCAGACGCCACATGGCGAAACCCCCGACGCGGTGCGCAACAACCCGCTGCTCAAGGGCATGACCATTCCGCGCACCGGATCGCAAGGAAAAGTTGGCGTGCTGGTGACCAAGAACCTGATCATCGCGGGTGACGGCACAGCGACAACCGGGCCTGACGGCAAGCTGGGTGGCTGGCTGCGCGCCTATGACAAGGCCACGGGCAAGGAAGTCGGCGCCGTGCCGCTTCCGGCGCGGGTTACGGGTTCGCCCATGACCTACATGCACAGTGGCGTCCAATATATTGCCATCGCGGTGTCGGGACCGCCGGGGCGGTTGGTCGGTTTCCGGCTGCCTTAATCCAGCAGCTTTTCCAGCGTCGGCGCAGAAGTTGGCAACCAGCCATGAAGCGGGAACGCCCCAACGCGCCTTGGTTCTGGGGGCTCAATCCCACCTAAGTTTCTGATTTCCCTTCGCCTACTTGCGACTGACTTGCACGAAAAAACCAAATGTGTTTGAAATTTCGTGGCGGTCCGGCGTTCAAGAGCCAGCACCGACACCCAAGGGGATCACGCCATGAAATTCGCCACCATCCGCAGCGCGTTGTTTCAGGTCCACATGTGGGTCGGGCTGGTGCTAGGCGCGCTGTTCGTCGCGGTCAGCCTGTCGGGCAGCATCCTGGTCTATGACGATCATTTCACCGACTGGATCGCGCCCGCGCCGCGTGCGGTGACTGCCGGGCCGCCCGCGCCCTGGACCGTTGTGGGCGAATATGCCCGCAAGGTGGTGCAGGCCGAAGAGGGCGGCCAGATTCAGTTCCTGCCCGCGCCCAGAGCCGGCGACACGATGATGGTGCGCCTGGCCGGCAAGCATCGCGCCGTTCCCGAATCTTTGGAGAAGCCCGTCAACCTGCTGCTGCATATCGATCCGGTGTCGGGCGTGACGATGGACGTGCGCCGTGACGGGCGCCTGCCGGTATTTCAGTGGCTGCACCAGTTCCATGGCAGCCTGAAGCTGGGGCGCGACTTCGGCCGTCCGCTGGTGGGCTGGCTGGGCGTGGGCATGGTGCTGCTAGGCCTGACCGGCATCGTTCTGTGGTGGCCCAAGCACGGCCAGTGGAAATATGCTTTCCTGGTGCGCAAGACCGCGACGGGCCTGCGCTTCCACCGCGAACTGCACGCGGCTGCCGGTATTTGGATGTTCGTCGCCTTCATGGCGGTGAGTTTTTCGGGCGTGGCGATCAGCTTCCCGCAGACCATGCGCGGTATCGTCTCCGCCGACGCGCCGCCTGCCGCGCCCAAGGTCGAACGCATTCCCGGTGGGAAGCTGCTCGGCCCCGACCATGTGGTGCAGATCGTCAAGAAGGCCATGCCGGGCGCCAAGCTGCGTAGCGTCACCATCCCGGACGAAGCCGACGCGCCGCTGTCAGCGGCCGTGGATTCGCGCTTTGGCACCACGGCCACGTTCTTTGTCCATCCCAACACCGGCGCGGTGATCGCGGTACGCGATGTCGCCAACAATGGCGGCGGTGACAGCTTCATGGCGTTGCAGCGCCCCATGCATGACGGTCAGGGCAATCTGGGCTGGATTTGGGAATTCCTGGTGTTCCTGTCGGGCCTGGTGCCGCTGCTGTTCGTGATTACCGGTACGATCATGTGGCTGAAGAAGCGCAAGCGCCGCATTCCCATGTCGACCATGACCGACGACGTCGCGACCGCTGACGCCGATTAGCCGGTTTCAGTGCCGGGCTTGCTCATGTCGACCGCGCGGGTGGGCTTGGGTGCCCGTCCCCGACGCCAGCCCGTCTTGGCCGCCCCGCGATTTGTGATAGCCTCACAGGAACGGGCCGGGGGACATTGGCCAAAAGCGGGGGTGTTTCATGGAAGATAAATCACGGCGCGGATTGCTGACCAAGGGCGCGGTCGCCGCCGTTGCCGCCACGGGCGCGGCCATGCTGGGCAAGGGCAGTGAAGCCCAGGCGCAGCCTAGGCTGGAAAAGCGCTCGCCCTATCCGCCCAATCCGAACGGCACCCGTCCGATGTTCTCGCGCGCCGTGGCCTACGGCAACATGCTCTTCCTGTCGGGCGTGGGGGCGCACTACTTCGGCACCATCGAGGAGCACACCAAGACGGTGCTGGACGAACTGTCCAAGAACCTCAACGACGCCGGTTCATCCCTGCAGAAGTGTCTGAAGGTCAGCGTCTTCCTCAATGACCTGGGCGACTATAACGCGATGAACGCAGTTTATCGTTCCTATGACTGGGGTCCGATACCGCCGGTGCGCACCACGACTGCGCCGGCCGGCGGCATTCCGGGCAATTCGCTGGTCGAAATTGACGTCATCGCCTACATCTAAAAGGAGCTAAAGCATGTTTGGCAAGTGGTCGCGGCGTGACATTATCAAAAGCTCTGGCGCCGTTGCGCCGGTGGTGTTGGTGGCGGTACCGGCAGCGGCGCAGGGCTTGCCGGTCCATGCGGTCAACCAGACCGACAACCTCTATACCCGCATCGGCGTGCGCCCCATCCTGAACGCGCGGGGCACCTACACCATCATTTCCGGTTCACGCTCGCTGCCGCAAGTGAAGCAGGCGATGTTCGAGGCTTCACATTATTACGTCCATCTCGATGAACTGATGGACGGGATCGGCGCCGAACTGGCCAAGCTGACCGGGGCGTCCTGGGGTATCACCACCAACGGCTGTGCGGCGGCGATCGTGCAGGCGACGGTGGCCTGCATGGTCGGTACTGATGTCGAAAAGGCCCAGGCCTTGCCACACATCAAAGCCAAGGACCAGGTGATCATCCCCAAGCACTCGCGCAATCAGTATGACATCGGCGTGCGCATGGTGGGCGCCGAGGTGGTCGAGGTCGAGACGGCCGACGATCTTCGCCGCGCTATCAATCCACGCACCGCGATGATCTATATCTTGTCTTCGCCGGAAGAGGCCCAGAGCGTGCTGCCAATAAAGGCCATCTGCGAAATTGCCAAAGAGAAAAATATTCCGACCTTCGTAGACGCGGCAGCGGAAGAGCCGGTCAAGCCCAACATCCACCTAGCTGCGGGTGCGACTATGGTGGGTTATTCCGGCGGCAAGTGCCTGCGGGGTCCGCAATCTTCCGGTATGCTGCTGGGGCCGAAGGATCTATGCAAGGCAGCCTATTTCAACGCCTCACCCCACCATAATTACGGCCGGCCGCTGAAATGCTCCAAAGAAGAATCTATGGGCCTGCTGGCGGCGGTGCGCCAATGGTATGAGCGCGATCATGACGGCGAGCAGCGTATGTGGCGCACCTGGCTGGAGCATGTCGAGGCGCGGCTGAAGCCGCTGGCGTCAACCCAGTTTGAATATCTTCAGCCCGAGGATCTTTCCAACAAGTCCACGCGCTTGCGCATTCACTGGGATGCTGAGGCGCTGGGCATCACTGGTACCGAACTGGTTGCGAAGCTGGATGCGGGCACGCCGCGCATTATGGTACAAGGTGGCACCGGTACCCGTCCGAATCTTATGGCTAGCCATATCACTATCATGCCCTATATGATGGACCCAGGCGAGGAGCGAATCCTGGCGGATGCACTTTATGCGGCGTTGAGCAATCCCGGCATCTACGCCAACCCGCCGGTGCCCAGGGGCGCCACTGCCGCGCTAGCGGGAAGCTGGGCTTTCACCATCAACTATGAGCGCGGCGTCGGCGAACAGCAGTTCACTTTGCAGCAGACGGGCAACGAACTCACCGGCACGCAAAATGGCGAAATCTACCAGGGCACCGTCACCGGCACAGTGCGCGCCAACATGGTGGAAATGCGCAGCCGCATGCCAGTGTCAGGCAGCAGCGGCCGGGCGACTGGCGGATTGAGCGGTATCGACTGGCGCTTCAAGGGTGCCGCTAATGGTAACACTATGGCGGGCACGGTGGATCTGGGCGAATACGGCATTGTTCCCTGGACGGCGGTACGGATATGAAAAACAGGCTCATGGCCTGCGCCGCGTTGGCGCTGCTGACCGTGGCGGCTTCGGCCCAGCCACTTCCGGCCTATGACCTACTGCTGCGCGGCGGGCATGTAATCGACCCCAGGAACCGCATCAACCACGTGATGGATGTTGCCATCAAGGACGGCAAGATCGCGCGCGTGGCGCCGGGGTTGTCGCCCGGTGATGCGATCAAGATCATCGACGCGCGTGGGCTGTACGTGACGCCGGGGCTGATCGATCTGCATGTCCACGTTTATAACGGCACGGGCGAAAAGGGCTCTTACGCGGGCGATCTCAGCGTGCCGCCGGATGGTTTCACCTTTCGCAGCGGCGTGACCACGGTGGTCGATGCCGGTTGCGCCGGCTGGCGCAACTTCGAGGATTTCAAGGACCGGATCATCGACCGTTCCCGCACCCGTGTTTTGGCGATGCTCAATATCGTGGGCAACGGCATGCGCGGCGGCAAGTGGGAACAGGATCAGGCCGACATGGACGGCGAAGCGACCGCCAAGATGGCGCAGCGCTATCCGGGCGTGGTGGTCGGCATCAAGGCCGCGCATTACAACGGCCCCGAATGGAAGCCGATCGACGAGGCGGTGATCGCCGGCACCAAAGCCAATCTGCCGGTGATGGTCGATTTCGGCAGCGACAAGCCGGAACGCCCGATTTATGACTTGCTGAACACCAAGCTGCGCCCGGGCGATATTTATACCCATGTCTATTCTGGCCTGCGTCAGGAGCAGGACCCGGCCAGCAAGGGACCCAGCAAGGGGCTGGTGGATGGGCGCGGGCGCGGCGTCTATTTCGACACCGGCACCGGCGGCGGCAGCTTCAAGTTCATGCTGGCGATCCCGATGATCAAGCAGGGCTTCAAGCCGGACTCTCTTTCCACGGACCTGCACACCGGGAGCATGAACAGCGCCACCAAGGATATCCTGAACGTGGCCAGCAAGTTCATGACCATCGGCATGACGCTGAACGAGGTGATCGCAGGCATGACGTCGAACCCTGCGCGCCAGATTCAGCGCGAAGACCTGGGCAATCTGTCGCCCGGGGCGGTGGCCGACGTTGCGGTGATCAGCATCCAGAAAGGCCGCTTTGGTTACACCGACATGCTCAACACCAAGGTGGCGGGCACCCAGCGGCTGGTGGCGGAACTCACCATCAAGGATGGCAAGATCGTGTACGATCTGAACGGCCTGGAATCGCTGCCTTGGGATGCGCCGCCCGGAAACGTGAAGCTGGATTCGCGCTGGACGTCTTTCCCGCGGCAGGATCCGACGCTGGGCGTCACGGCGCGCTAGTTCCAAAAACGAGAACGGCGGGAGCTGGCTTTCGCCGGTCCCGCCGTTCTTTTGTGATCTGCATCACTTTCGACCAGCGTCTCACATGTAAGAAAATGCGGGAACCGGATACCCGTTCCCGCAGCTATTGCAAATTTACATACATGCCGCCATCGACCAGCAATGCCGCGCCATTGACGTAGCGCGCCATGTCGGAGGCGAGGAAAATCACCGGTCCCGCCAGATCCTCGGGTACCCCCAGCCTTCCCAGAGGCACACGGCCCGCCATGTAGGCGCGCTTTTGGGGATCGCTGAGATCGTCCTTGTTGATGTCAGTCTGGATGGTTCCCGGCAGTACCGCATTGCAGCGGATACCGTGCTTGCCCAGCGCGATGGCCAGCGAGTTCATCATCGACAGCACGCCCGCCTTGGTGGGGGTGTAATGGGTCTGATACTCGCCGCCGACATAGGCCGAAATGGATGATACGCCGATGATGGATCCGCCGCCGCCCTGCTTGATCATCTGATTGGCGGCGGCCTGCATCATGAAATAGGCGCCGTGCAGGTTGACGGTCATGGTCCGTTCAAAGATCTCGCGCGGCATGTCCAGGAAGGAATGAAAGGGGCAGATGCCGGCATTGCTGACGAACACATCCACCCTGCCGAAGGCTACGACCGCCGCTTCGACAAAGGCGGGCGCGCTTTCGGGCTTGGCGACGTCACCCTTCACGGCCAGGCCGCGCCGTCCCGTGGCGGCGATCGCCGCGACCGTCTCGGTGGCATTGTCGTCGGTGGGGTCGAAATAGTTGATCGCCACGTCGGCGCCCTGGCGCGCGGCTTCGATCGCCACGGCGCGGCCGATGCCAGCCGAGGCGCCGGTGATGAGCAGCACTTTATCCTTCAGAAGCATCTTCCCACCCTGTTTTTATGGCGATACGCTATCCTTAAAGCCAAATAGAACAAGCGAAAACAGGGGCGTGGGGCGTGGCATTTCCGAAGATCAAACAGGTGCGCGCCTTTGTGGTGCGCGGCGGCGGCGCCGACTATCACGACCAGGGCGGCGGTCATTGGATCGACGACCATATCGCCACCCCCATGGCGCGTTATCCCGAATACCGCCAGAGCCGCCAGAGCTTCGGCATCAACGTGCTGGGTACGCTGGTGGTGGAAATCGAAGCCGATGACGGCACGGTGGGTTTCGCGGTCACAACCGGCGGCGAGCCCGCCTGCTTCATCGTGGAAAAGCATCTGGCGCGGTTCCTGGAAGGGCGCGATCCCAGCGAGGTCGAGAAGATCTGGGACCAGATGTATTTTTCGACTCAGTATTACGGTCGCAAGGGTCTGGTGATCAACGCCATCTCCGGCGTCGATCTGGCGCTGTGGGATTTGCTGGGCCGGTTGCGCAAGGAGCCGGTGCACCAGTTGCTGGGCGGGCCGGTGCGCGACGAGCTGCAATTCTATGCCACCGGGGCGCGGCCCGACCTGGCCAAGCAGATGGGGTTCATCGGCGGCAAGATGCCGTTGCACCATTGTCCCGCCGAAGGCGAAGAGGGCCTGAAGAAGAACCTGGCCGAGATCGCCGCCATGCGCGCCGCCACTGGCCCGGTTTTCTGGCTGATGCTCGATTGCTGGATGTCGCTGGATCTGAACTACGCCACCCGGCTGGCGCAGGCGGCGTGGAAGGAAAGCGGCCTGAAGTGGATCGAGGAAGCGCTGTCACCCGACGATTACTGGGGTTATCGCGACCTGAAGAAGAGCGTGCCGCCGGGCATGCTGGTGACGACGGGCGAGCATGAAGCCACCCGCTGGGGCTTTCGCATGCTGCTGGAAATGGATTGCTGCGACATCATCCAGCCTGACGTTGGCTGGTGCGGCGGCGTCACCGAACTGATCAAGATCGCCAACCTGGCCGATGCCAGCGGCAAGCTGATGGTGCCGCATGGTTCATCGGTTTACAGCTATCACTTCGTTATCACCCGCCATAACTCACCTTTCTCCGAATTCCTGATGATGGCGCCCAAGGCCGACCAGGTGGTGCCGATGTTCCATCCGCAATTGCTGGGCGAACCGGTGCCGCAGAACGGGCGCATCAAGGCTTCCGCGCTCGACAAGCCGGGCTTTGGTGTCGAACTGAACCGCGAGGTCAAGCTCCACCGGCCCTATCCGCGATGACACCCAATCCGCTGACGGGCGTTTTGCTGCACTGGCTGGGCGGTCTGGCTTCGGCCAGCTTCTATGTCCCGTTCAAGAAAGTGCAGCATTGGTCGTGGGAGATCTTCTGGTTGGTGGGCGGATTCTTTAGCTGGGTTCTGGCGCCATGGCTGTTCGCCTCGGTTCAGACCAATGACCTGATGGGTGTGCTGTCGGCGACGCCGAAAGATGTGTGGTTCTGGTGTTTCTTCTTTGGCCTGTTATGGGGCTTGGGCGGTCTGACCTTTGGCCTGACCATGCGCTATCTGGGCCTGTCGCTGGGCATGGCGATCATTATGGGCCTCACCGCCACCTTCGGCACGCTGATGCCGCCGCTGTTTTCCGGCGAGCTATTGTCCGAGCTGATCTGGACGGCGAACGGCCAGATCATTCTTCTGGGGCTGGTGGTGTGCCTGGCCGGCATCGCGGTGATCGGCACGGCGGGCCGCGCCCGCGAGCGCGAACTGCCCGCCGAGGCGCAGCGTGCCTCGATCCTGGAATATGATTTACGCAAAGGCATTCTGGTCGCGATTTTTTCCGGCGTCACATCGGCCTGCTTCGCCTATGGCCTGGCCGCGGGCGAGCCGGTGCGCCAGCTCACCTTGGCGGCGGGCACCGCGCCGTTGTGGCAGGGCTTGCCGGTGCTGTGCATCGTGCTGCTGGGCGGCACCGTGACCAATTTCGTCTGGTGCGGCATCCTGATTTTCAGGAATGGCACTGGGCGCGAATTCTTCGGCGGTGCCGGGCCTGCGGCTGATGGGGTCGCCAAGCCGCCCTTGCTGCGCAACTATATGCTCTGCTCCCTGGCGGGTATTGCCTGGTACTTCCAGTTCTTCTTTTACACGATGGGCGAAAGCCAGATGGGCGCGTATGGCTTTTCAAGCTGGACGCTGCACATGGCCAGCATCATCATCTTTTCCAGCCTGTGGGGCTTTGTGCTGAAGGAATGGCGCGGCGCCAGCCGTCGGACACTGACATCGGTTTTCGTTGGCTTGGCGCTGCTGGTGGGTTCGACCGTGATTATCGGTCTTGGAAATGCGATGGCCTGAATGCGGACTGGTTTCACGTTAAAGCTCAATCCCGACAAGATCGCCGAGTATGACGAGTCCCACCGCGCGGTGTGGCCGGAGATGTTGGCGCTGCTGAAAGAAAGCGGCATCTCGCAATATTCCATTTTCCGCCGCGATGCCGAACTGTTCCTCACCTTCACCTGCGACGATTTCGAAAAGACCTGGTCGCAGATTGAAAAAAGCCCGGTCAATGCCCGCTGGCAGGAGGCGATGAAGCCCTATTTTGCGCCCATGGCGGAGCGCAAGCCCGGCGAGCGCTTCCCCATGTGGCAGGAAGTGTTCTATCTGGAATAGTCATGCTGGAAGGTGATTACGATTACATCGTGGTGGGCGCGGGCTCGGCCGGCTGCGTGCTGGCCAACCGGCTGTCTGCAGACCCAAGCAAGCGTGTCCTGCTGCTGGAAGCCGGCGGCTATGATGACTGGGTCTGGTTTCATATTCCGGTCGGCTATCTCTTTCTGATCGGCAATCCCCGATCGGACTGGATGTTTGAAACCCTGCCTGATGCGGGGCTGAACGGCCGCAAGCTGAATTATCCGCGCGGCAAGGCGATCGGCGGCTCCTCCTCGATCAACGCCATGCTTTCCATGCGCGGCCAGGCCGGCGATTACGATCACTGGCGGCAGCTCGGCCTGACGGGTTGGGGCTGGGACGACGTCAAGCCGATATTTAAAAAGCTGGACCGGCATTTCCTGGGCGACACCGAGCATCACCGCGCCGATGGCGAGCTGTCGGTGGAACTGCCGCGGGTGCGCTGGGAAATTCTCAACCGCATCATCGAAGCGGGCGAGGAAATCGGCATTCCGCAAAGCGCCGATCCCAACACCGGCGACAATGAAGGCAGCTATTATTTCCATGTGAACCAGAAGCGCGGCCGGCGCTGGTCGGCGGCACGCGGTTTTCTGAAGCCGGTTTTGCACCGGCCCAACTTACGGCTGGTGACAGACGTTCAGGTCGAACGGGTGCTGTTCGATGGCAGGCGTGCCACCGGCGTGCGCTACCGCCAGGGTGGGCAGGTATTCGATGCCAAGGCGAAGGGCGAAGTCATTCTGTCATCGGGCGCGGTCGGTTCGGTGCAGATCCTGCAGCGTTCCGGTGTCGGCCCCGGCGCCTGGCTGAAAGAGGCGGACATCGATGTGCATCACGCATTGGAAGGCGTGGGCCGCAACCTGCAGGATCACCTGCAGCTTCGCGCCATGTACCGCGTGTCGGGCGTCAAGACGCTGAACGAGGTCTATTACTCGCTGCTGGGCCGCCCGCTGATGGGGTTGCAATACGCGCTGCTGCGACGCGGTCCGATGACCATGGCCGCGTCGCAGCTTTGCATGATCACCCGGTCCGATCCGGCGCAGGAACGCGCCAATGTGCAGTGGCACATCCAGCCGCTGTCGCTGGACCGTTTCGGCACGCCGTTGCACAAGTTTCCGGCCATCACGGTCAGCCCCTGCAATCTGCGCCCATCCTCGCGCGGCACGGTGCGGATCCATTCGCCGCAAATGGATGCGGCGCCGCAGATCGCGCCCAATTACCTGTCCACCGACGAGGATCGCCGCATCGCCGCCGATTGCCTCCGCCTGACGCGAAAGCTGATGGCGCAGCCGGCGCTGGCGCAGTACCAGCCAGAGGAATTTCGTCCCGGTCCGGCCGTGGGGGATGGCGATGCCGAGTTGATCCATGCGGCAGGCGACATCGGCACAACCATCTTCCATCCTGTCGGCACGGCCAAGATGGGCCTCAGCACCGACCCGATGGCGGTGGTGGACGAACGGCTGCGGGTTTACGGCCTGCAGAACTTGCGGGTGATCGACGCTTCGGTGATGCCGACCATCACCTCAGGCAACACCAACACCCCCACCATCATGATCGCCGACAAAGGCGCAGCTATGGTGATCGAGGACGCTAAGTGACAGGTGCCGGATTAAACAGCGTTAGGTCGTTGTGCAGGCCCCATTTGTCGGCCCATACCTGTTTGCGGCCGCTGGCAACGTCCAGCATCAGCTGGAACAGCTCCCAGCCCACCTGTTCGATGGTCTTTTCGCCGGTGGCTATGGGGCCGGCATCCAGATCGATCAGGTCGTTCCAGCGCTTGGCCAGATCGCTGCGGGTGGCGACCTTGATCACCGGCACCGCCGCAAGGCCATAAGGCGTGCCGCGGCCGGTGGTGAAGACATGCAGGTTCATGCCTGAGGCCATCTGCAACGTCCCGCAGACGAAATCGCTGGCGGGGGTGGCGGCGAACACCAACCCGCGTCCGCGCACTTTCTCGCCCGGCGCCAACACCGCATTGATCGCGCTGGTGCCCGACTTGGCGACTGAGCCCAGTGACTTTTCGATGATATTAGACAGGCCGCCCTTCTTGTTGCCGGGCGTGGTGTTGGCGCCGCGGTCAACGCCGCCCTGATCCAGATATGAGTCGTACCACTTCATTTCGCGCACCAGCGCGTCGGCGACTTCTTTGGTGGCGGCGCGCGGGGTCAGCAGGTGAATGGCGTCGCGCACCTCGGTGACTTCCGAGAACATCACGGTCGCCCCGGCGCGCACCAGCAGGTCGGCGCAATAGCCCAGCGCCGGATTGGCGGTCAGGCCGGAAAAGGCATCGCTGCCGCCGCACTGCATGCCGACGATCAGTTCGGCCGCCGGCACGGTCTCGCGCTGGCGCCTGTTCAAGATCTTCAGCCGGTCTTCCACCATCGACATGATGCCGTCGATCATGGCGCCGAAGCCGACAAAGGCTTCGTCCTGCATCCGCAACGTATTGTTTTCTTCCTGGCCCTTCGGCAATAGCCGTTCCGGTACCAGCTTTTCGCAGCCCAGGCCCACCACCAGCACTTCGCCGCCGAAATTGGGATTTTGCGCTAGGTTCTGCAGGGTGCGGATCGGCACCACCGCCTGCGGCGCGTTGATCGCCACGCCGCAGCCATAGGCATGGGTCAGCACCACCACGTCGTCGACATTCGGGTATTTGGGCAGCAGTTCGGCCTTGATGCGCTTGAGGGCGAATTCCATGGTGCCGGCAACGCATTGCACGCTGGTCGACACCGCCAGGATGTTCTTTGTGCCCACCGTGCCGTCGGCGTTGCGATAGCCTTCAAAGGTATAGCCGGTCAGCGGTTCGGGCTTGGCCGGCGGGCGTGTTGCCATTTCCAGCTCGTCCAGCGGCGGGGCGGTGCCCATCACCACATTGTCTTCGTTGATCCAGTCGCCGCGCCGGATGTCGCCCTTGGCGGTGCCGATCACTTCGTTATAGCGGATGATGTTGCCGCCATCGGCGATGTCGGCCAGCGCCACCTTGTGGCCCTGCGGCACGAAATGGTTCAGCGTCAGGCCGTCGGGAAATGCGCTGCCGGCGGGCAGGCCCAGGCTATTGACGATGATCGCGACATTGTCGCCCGGCGCGACCTGGATGCGGCGCGGCGGTTCGTGGGGGGCTTTGTTCTGAATATTCATGGCGCGTTTATAGCACGCCCGCCTGACCGCGGCAGTTCAAAGACGGCATCGACCGATGCCGAAATTGGCGCGTTTACCGCACCAGGCAGGGCTTCTTGGGATCGAACGTCCAGCCGGGGATCAGGAACTGCATGCCGACGGAATCGTCGCGCGCGCCATCGCCGAGCGACTTGTAGATCTCGTGCGCTTTTTCGACTTCCACCATGTCGATCTCGACGCCCAGGCCGCCCTGCTTGGGAACCGGAACCATGCCCTGCACGATGGGGAAGGGTTCTTTGGTCAGGCGCTGGCCGTCCTGCCAGATCCAGTGGGTGTCGATGGCCGTGATGTTGCCCGGCGCGGCGGCGGCGACATGGGTGAACATCGCCAGCGACACGTCAAAATGGTTGTTGGAATGGCTTCCCCAGCGCAGGCCACGATCGGCGCAGATCTGCGCCACGCGCACGCTGCCGCGCATGGTCCAGAAGTGCGGATCGGCCAGCGGAATGTCGACCGAGCCCAGCTCCAGCGCATGCACCATCTGGCGCCAGTCGGTGGCGATCATGTTGGTGGCGGTGGGCAGCCCGGTGGCGCGGCGGAACTCCGCCATGATCTCGCGGCCCGAATAGCCGTCCTCGGCGCCGCAGGGGTCTTCGGCATAGGCCAGGATGTTCTGCTTGCCCTTGCACAGCGCGATGGCTTCCTTCAACGACCAGGCGCCGTTGGGGTCCAGCGTGACACGGGCCTTGGGGAAGCGCTGCGCCAGTGCGGCGGCGGCTTCCATTTCCTGCTCGCCGGCCAAGACGCCGCCCTTGAGCTTGAAATCATTGAAGCCGTAGCGCTCATAGGCCGCCTCGGCCAGCCGCACCACGGCCGCAGGCGTCAAGGCTTCTTCGTCGCGCAGGCGGAACCAGTCGTCGCCCTTTTGTCCCGAGCGATAGTTCAGCGTCGTCTTCTTGCGGTCGCCGATATAGAAGAGATAGCCCAGCATTTCGACCGCGCCGCGCTGCTGGCCTTCGCCGAGCAGGGCGCAGACCGGCACTTCCAGATGCTGGCCCAGAAGGTCGAGCAGGGCGCATTCCAGCGCCGCCTGGCAATGCACCGTGATGCGCAGATCGAAGGTCTGCAGGCCGCGTCCGCCCGCGTCGCGGTCGCCGAAGCGGCGACCCACTTCCAGCAGAATGGCGTTCCAGTTGCCCACCGTCTTGCCCACGACCAGGTCGCGGCATTCTTCCAGTGTGGCGCGAATCTTCTCGCCGCCCGGCACTTCGCCCACGCCGGTGCGGCCGGCATTGTCAGTCAGGATCACCAGATTGCGGGTGAACAGCGGGCCATGCGCACCCGACAGGTTCAGCAACATGCTGTCCTGTCCGGCGACGGGTATGACTCTCATGTCGGTGACGCGCGGGGCGCCGCTGATTTTCTCAGGCATGGGGAATTGTCCGAAAGGTTAGACGGGTCTCAGCACCACGCGCTTGATCTCGCCGGCGATGAAGGCATAGCTGACCATCGCGACGACCGAATGGGCGAAGACGAAGATCAGCGCCAGGTCCCAGTTGTTGCCACTGGCCGCCAGGATATAGGCGATGCCCAACGGGGTGAAAATGCCGGCGGCGTTGCCGAACAGGTTGAAGATGCTGCCCGACAGGCCGGTGGCCTCGCGCGGCGCGGCATCGCTCATCACCGCCCAGCCCAGCGAGGCGACGCCCTTGCCGAAGAAGGCGATGGCCATGAAGGTCAGTACAAGCATCTGCGAGTCGGTGAAGTTGCACGCCAGGATGGCGCAGGAAATCACCAGGCCGACCAGGATGGGGATTTTGCGCGCGGTGGACAGCGGCAGGCCCTTGCGCAGCAGCATGTCCGACAGCACGCCGCCCAGCACGCCGCCGGCGAAGCCGGCCAGCGCCGGCGCGGCGGCGGCGAAACCGGCTTCCATGATCGACAGGCCGCGTGCCTTGATCAGATAGACCGGGAACCAGGTGGCGAAAAAGTAGGTCATGGCGGTGATGCAGTATTGCGCCAGATAAATGCCCAGCAGCATCCGGTTGGCCAAAAGCTGGCCGACGGCGCTCCAGCGGATCGGCTGGGCCGTGGCGGCCGGGCGGTCGAGATTGACCAGTGCGCCGCCTTCTTCAATGTGCGCATATTCGCGCTTGCTGATGGATTTGTGGCGCGAGGGTGAATGCACCACCAGCCAGAACAGGGCCCAGCTCAGAAGGCCGATGATGCCCATCACCAGATAGGTATAGCGCCAGCCGAATTCACCGGTGACGTAACCCATCAGCGGCGCGAAGGCGACCAGCGAGAAATATTGCGAGGAATTGAAGATGGCGCTGGCGGTGCCGCGCTCCGGGGTGGGAAACCAGTTGGCGACGATGCGGGCATTGGCGGGGAAGGACGGCGCTTCCGCGAAGCCCACCATGACGCGCAGCATCACGATGCTGATCCACACCGGGATGAAGGCCAGCGCACCGGCAAAGGCCTGCAGAAAGGTGAAGATCGACCACAGGAAGATGGCCCACAGATACACGGTGCGCGAACCGAAACGGTCCAGCAGCGCACCGCCCGGCACCTGCGCCGCGGCATAGGACCAGGCGAAGGCCGAAAACATCCAGCCAAGCTGCACGGTGGAAATCCCGAACTCGCCCGATATCTGCGTGGCGGTGTAGGACAGGGTGGCGCGCTCGGCATAATTCACCGACGAGACGATGAACAGGACGGCGATGATCCAGAAGCGGACGTGGGAATTGCGGCTGTCGGCAGCGTCGGTCATGGATCGCATCCCTGCTTTTTTCGGGCGCCCGAAGTTGCGCCTTATTGGCCAAACGTAGGCCGGGCGAGCTTGGCGGGTCCAAGCCAAAGGTTCAAGCGATCAATGCCGGAATAGCATCAATCCGATGCTGCACCCGCTTCCATGCCGGCGCTGGCGTCATCGGCGCGGAGCAGGTCCAGGAAGGCCGAAAGCGCGGGATTGTCATTGTCGGTGCGCCAGGCGGCAAACAGCTCCACCGGGCTTTCCGGCTGGGTCCGCACCGGGCGGAAATGCACGTCATCGAAATGCAATGACATGGCGGCTTCGGGCACCAGCGCCGCGCCCATGCCGGCCCGCACCAGCGCCAGGATGGAATGAATCTGGCTGAGGGACTGGACGGTGACGGGCATGACGCCTGCTGCCTTGAACTGTCCCGCCAGCAGGTCGTGGAAATAGCGCGCCCCTTCGCGCGCGTACATGATCAGCGGCTTGCCGTCGAAATCGCGCAGCTCCAGCGACGCGCCGCCCAGCCGTTCATCGCCAAAGGGCAGGGCTGCCACCAGTTGCTCGCTGGCCACGCGCAGAGTGGTGAATTCACTGCGCGAAATCGGCGGGCGCAGCAGCCCGACATCGATCCGCCCGGTGAGCAGGCTGTCCACCTGTTCGCTCGACACCATCTCCTTCAGGGCCACATCGATGTTGGGCGCATGGCTGGCACGTTGCAGCAAAAGACGCGGCAGGAAGCTGTAGCCGCTGGCGGCGGTGAAACCCAGGCTGATGGTGCCCGCTTCGCCTGATGCGATGCGGCGGGTCGCCAGCGCGGCGCTTTCGGTCAGGCGCAGGATGCGGCGGGCTTCCAGCAGGAAGACGCGGCCCGCCGGGGTCAGCTTCACGGCGCGGCTGGTGCGGTCCAGCAGCTTGACGCCCAGCACATGCTCCAGAAGCTGGATCTGCCGCGACAGCGGCGGCTGGGTCATGTTCATGCGCGCCGCAGCGCGGCCGAAGTGAAGTTCCTCGGCTGCCGCCACGAAGCAGCGCAGTTGATGCAGTTCGAACTGGGACCAGAAGGATGCGCCTGTCATGGGCGCATCCTAGCGGCAAACGGGCGACGGCTTAAACCGGCTTGGTGGCGTCGATCAGCTTTTTCAGGCGCGCGAACTGGTCGGCATTCAGGTCGGTCAGGGGCGTGCGCACCGGCCCGGCGGTGCGGCTGATGGCGGTCATGCCTGCCTTGACGATGGAAACGGCGTAACCCTTGTTCTCGTTGCGGATGGCGATATAGGGCAGCACGAATTCCTTCAGCCCCTTCATCACCTTGCCATGGTCCTTGGCGCGCACCGCGTCATAGAAGGACAGGGCCCATTCCGGCATGAAGTTGTAGATCGCCGAGGAATAGGTGGTGACGCCCATTTCCAGATAGGGAAGGGCAAAGGTTTCGGCCGTGGGAAGTCCGCCGACATAGGTCAGGCGGTCGCCCAGCTTGGAATAAACTTGCATCATCAGTTCGATGTCGCCGACGCCGTCCTTGAAGCCGACCAGGTTGGGGTTGCGGTCGCACAGCTTGGCGACGCTGTCGGCGGTCAGCACCGCATTGTCGCGGTTATAGACGATGATGCCCAGCTTGGTGGCTTTGCACACCGCCTCGACATGCGCCATCAGGCCTTCCTGGTTGGGCGTCATCAGATAGTTGGGCAGCAGCAGGATGCCGTCGGCGCCATTGGTCTCGGCCGACTTGGCCATTTCCACCGCGATGGCGGTGCCGTAACCGGCGCCGGCGATCACCGGGGTCTGGCCCTTGGTTTCCTTGACGGCGGCGGCGACCACGGTGCCGACTTCATTGGGGGTGAGGGCGAAGAACTCGCCCGTGCCGCCGGCGGCGAACAGGCCGGTCAGGCGCTTGAAGCTCAGCAGCCAGGCGCAATGTTTGCGGTAGGGGCCTTCCTCGAATTGGCCGTTCTTGTCGAAATGCGTGACCGGGAAGGACAGCAGGCCCTTGGCCAGGATCTGGGCCATTTCGGCGGGCGACATATTGCTCATTATTATTCTCCTTCTGTGTCCGGTGATGTCTTCTAGGGCGGGAGGCTCCTGCCGGTCCAACCCAAACTCGCTATCGACCGATGCGAATTTTGGATGGGCGTGTTAGACCAGCGCAAAACGGGGGAGCGCGATGAATCGCCGGGACATGCTGAAAACTGCGGGGGCCACCATGATCGCCAGCCAGATGCCGCAGGTCGCAAATGCTGCGACTGCAAACTGGGACCGCGCCAAGCTCGAACAGGCCGCCCGGCTGATGCAGGGCTGGATCGGTGACGGCCGGGTGCAGGGCGCGTCCATCCTGGTGACGCAGGGCCCCAGCCGCAGCTTCGCGCGCAACTTCGGCACCGCCACCGGCACCGATCCGGTGTTCCTGCTGGCCTCGATCACCAAGCCGATGACGGCGGCCGCCGTCATGACGCTGGTGGATGCGGGCAAACTCAGCCTGGACGATAAAGTGACCAAATTCTTCCCGTCCTTCACCGGCGACGGGCGCGAAAACATCACCATCCGCCATTGCCTGACGCACAGTAGCGGCCTTCCCGACATGCTGGCCGATGACGAAATGTTGCGCGAACGCGCCAGCCCGCTGACCGGCTATCGCGATGGCGCACTGAAGGCACCGCTGAAATTCACGCCCGGTTCCAGCTATTCCTATTCCAGCATGGGCATCCTGCTGGCGTCTTATATCGCCGAGCAGATCAGCGGCACGCCGTTCCCGGACTATATGGAACAGAAAATCTACCAGCCGCTGGGCATGACCAAGACGACGCTAGGCCTGCGTGGCCGCGCCAAGGCCTCGACCGTCGCCAGCCAGCCTGCGCCCGCCATGACCGAAGCCGGCAAACTGAGCTGGGCCAACTGGAACTGGAACAGCGAGTACTGGCGCGGACTGGGCGCACCCTGGGGCGGGGCGCTGGGCCCGGCATCCGACATCGCCCGCTTTTATGACGAGTTTCTTTTCAAGCGCGGCCGCATCCTCAAGCCGGAAACCGAGGCGCTGATGATCGCCAATCATTTGCCGTCCGGCCTGATGCCGCAGGGGTTGGGTTTTTGCCTGTTACCCAGAATAGGGTCGCCGGCCTGCGGTCCGCGCACCTTCGGCCACAATGGTTCAACCGGCACCCTGTCCTGGGCCGATCCTGACACCGGCACCATCTGCGTGGTGCTGACGACGCTTTATGAAGCGTCGGTCAGACCGCACCCGATCCGGCTGGTGTCGGACATCGTGGCCGAGGCCGTCACCAAGGCCTAACGCTTGGTGTCCTTGGCGCGGTCGTTCAGGATTTCCTGAATCTGCGCACCGGCCACCGGCAGCTTGCCCATATTGGCTTTCAGCCAAGCGTAATAATCGTTTTCGATTTCCGGCGTCCAGGGCCGGTCGATCTGGCCGGCGGTGTAGGTGCCTTCCTTCAGCCGCTGATGGCCGAAGATGTCGCGCAGCCGGATGCGCTCGGACTGGCGCACCACGCGCTCGGCGAGCTGCGGCGGAATGAAGATCACGCCACTATCGCGCACCAGCACCACATCGCCCGGCATCACCGCGGCCTTGCCGATACGCGTCGGCGCGTTGATCGAGATCATGGTGGAATTCAGCGGGCGCACCTCTTCGATGCGGCCGAAATGGTGCGAGGGATCATAGGAACGCGCGACGGTGACAAAGTTCGGCAGTTCGCGGATGCCGTTGATGTCGCGCACTGCGCCGTCATAGACGATGCCGTTTCCGGAGCGTGCATAGATCGCGTTGGCGACGTTGTCGCCGATCGACGGGCCGTCCTTCTTCAGGCCGAAATGATCGCTGACATAGACGTCGCGCGGCTGCAGCATGTCCACCGGCCAGGCATTGGGGGCGCCCTTGCGCTTTTCGGCGATGCCGTCGGCTTCGATCACTTTCTGCAAATCCAGACGCCCCGGAATCCAGCTTGAGGTGAGGGCGCGGCCCACCATGATCTTGCCGGCGAACAGGTCGGTGGCCCAGCCGTCTTCATACTGGTTGTCGAAACCGGCGCCCCGCAGGATGGACCAGGCTTCCTCCAGCGTGACGTTCTTCATCCGGTCCAGGATGCTGTCCGGCACCTTGGGACGGCCGTCGGCGAAGCGCTCGCCCTTCCATTCTGGGCTGTTATGGATGACCTGGTCCGCCGTGTAGAAGCCTTGATGCGCAGACGCGATGGCGGTGGAAGCGAGCAAAAGCCCGAAGGCGAGCGACAGCGTTTTCATTCCTGAGTCCCCACGATTTGCAGCAAGACTTATCATGGTGGCGTCCGCGCGAGAATGCGCGCTGACATTTCATCAGTGCGAAGTTTTTCTCCTTTGCGAAAAAGCGCGATAGGATTTGGCAAAACTGCGGGGAGGGACGAATGGATCGCCGATCTTTTGTCAGTGGCAGCCTGGGCGCGGCTTTTTATGCGGCGCTGATGGGCGACGCCAAGGCTGCGGGCACCAGCCGCGCGCCCAAGCTTCGCATCCGCGAAGTGCGCGCCATCCGGCTGAAGGGCGGGTTCAATCCGCGCTTCGTGCGCGTCTATACAGAGGAAGGCCTGACCGGCACCGGCGAGTTCGTCGACACGATGGGCGCCGAATACAGCATCAACAACAACTTCAACGTGATGCTGAAGGGCCGCGACCCTCTGGAAATCCAGAGCATCATGGCCGACTTCAACGGCTATCGCCGCATCAACCTGGGCGGGCCGCCGTCGGTGGTATTCATCAAGGGCCATGGCGGCCCCTATATGGCGGCGGCATCGGGCATCGAAATGGCGCTGTGGGATCTGGCGGGCAAGGCGCTGGGGCTTCCCATTCACCAGTTGCTGGGTGGCAAGATTCGCGACCGCGTGCCGGTCTATATGCATGCCGCCAGCCCCAAGATCGGGCGCGATCTGGTGGACCGGCTGAAGCTGCGGGCGCTGAAGGTCGGCCTGGATTATTCCAACGACGACTGGTCGATCGACAAGGGGTTTGAGAAGCGCAAGCGCTTCGGCCTGCACCTGACCAACAACCAAGTCGACGACACCGTCAATTTCTTTGCCGGCTTCCGCAAGGAACTGGGCATGGACACAGAACTGGGGCTGGAGCTGCACGCCCATTACGATCTGGAAGGCGGCCTTAAGATCTGCCAGCAGGTCGAGCAGTACCGTCCGCTGTTCGTGGAAGAACCCACCACCAGCGACAATGTCGAATCCATGGTCCGCATCCGCAACAACAGCCGTGTGCCCATCGCGGCGGGCGAGAACATCTATGGCCGCGCGGGCTTTCGCCCTTTTTTGGAAAAGCAGGCGCTGTCGATCATCCAACCCGACTTCTGCAAGACCGGCGGCTTGATGGAGGGCCTGAAGATTGCTGCCATGGCCGAGACCTATAACGTGGCAGTGGCGCCGCACGGCGTCTGCACGCCGCTGGGCACCATGGGCATGAACCATGTCTGCGCCGTGATCCCGAACTTCCTGATTCAGGAATTCACGCATTATGAGAACAAGCTGTTCACCGAACTGGTCGAACCGGTGAAGCTGGAAGCCGACGGCTATCTGGCGGTTCCCAACGCGCCGGGCATCGGCGTCGAGCTGAACGAGGCGGCGGTGAAGGAACGCCTGGAACCGGAATTCAAGATGCTGTGACGCGTGCGTGGCAAATGTCCGCTTCTGACCCAAAGCGGACATTTGCCATCTGTAGCGCTAGCCTCCTTTTGCACGAACCGCCCCGCACGGGCACGATCGTCCAAAAGGAATCACATGTCCCTGCCCACCCGCGCCCAGGTTCGTGAACTGTATTTTGGCGAGAGCAGCTATGCCCTGCGCTTCCAGGCGGTGTGGATCATCTTCGACCTGGCGGTCATCGCGTTCTTCATCATCGCGCCGTTTGTGCCTCACACTGCGGTCTTCTATGCCTTTGATTACCTGATCGCCCTTCTGCTGCTGGCCGACATGGTGCTGCGCGCCTGGTCCTATGGCGATATCAAGCGCTGGCTGAAGCGCCCGCTCTTTTGGGCCGACCTTGCGGTGTTGCTGTCGCTGATCGTGCCCTTTTACGGCATCAATTTGGGCTTCCTGCGGGCGCTGCGCGCCTATTCCCTGATCCAGGAGGCTGCCTTCTGGCGCGTGATCGCGGGCGGGCGCTATCGCGACACGCCCGTCGCCGACACGGCCAAGGCGGCGGTGAACCTGCTGGTCTTTGTCTTTGTCATGGCCGGGCTGGTACACAGCATTTTCGCCGCGCGGGTTGCGGCCATCGATTCCTACATCGACTCGCTCTATTTCACCGTTACCACGCTTACCACCACCGGCTTTGGTGACATTGTGCTGCCTGGCGTGGCCGGCCGCCTGATCTCGATCCTGATCATGATAGGTGGTGTCTCGTTGTTCTTCCGCCTGATCCAGCTGGCCATGCGCCCGAACAAGGTGCGCCATCCGTGCCCAGCCTGCGGCCTTGTGCGGCACGATTACGACGCCGTGCACTGTAAGGCCTGCGGCGCGCTGATCTGCATCATCGACGAAAATGACTAGGCATTGGGAGATGCCCAAGGGCTTTTCATCAAAGCGGACATTCTCTGGCGCTTCCGCCCAATCTGGTTCTTCTTACGGACGCGTGAGCGCCAGATCGCTGTCCAGCGCCCGCACATCGCTCTGGCCACTGAGCGCCATGGCCACTTCCAGTTCTTCTTTCAGGATTGCCAGCATCTGCGACACGCCGGCTTCGCCCCGCGCCGCCAGCGCATAGGCCCACGCCCGTCCGAGCAGCACGCCGTCGGCACCCAGCGCAAGCGCGCGCAGGACATCCAGGCCGGAGCGCACGCCGCCATCCAGCAAAACCGTCATGCGCCCGCCGACAGCGTCCTTCACCGCCGGCAGCGCGGCGATGCTGGACAGCGATCCATCGAGCTGCCGTCCGCCGTGATTGGACACGACGATCCCGTCCATGCCTTCCTCGGCAGCGCGCGCGGCATCGCCGGGATCGGTAATGCCTTTCAGGACGAGCTTGCCTTTCCAGTGCTGGCGCAGCCAGGTGATGTCCTTGTAGGTGACAGACGGATCGAAATTGCGCGCTACCCAGGCCTGGAATTGCTTCAGGCCCGCCCCATTGGGCATGGCGGGCGCGACATTGCCGATGGTCAGCGGCCTTCCCATCAAGCCCACGTCCCACGCCCAGGCCGGGTGCGTGAGGATATCGAGCAAGCGGTCCGGCCGTTTGAGCAGGCTTTGGGAGCCCGCCAGGCCGCCAATCCGGTCGCGATAGCGAATGCCGTTGATCGCCAGATCGACCGTCAGGAACAGCGTGTCGATCCCAGCCTTCTCCATGCGGACCAGAAAGTCCTTCATGAAGCCGCGGTCGCGGATGATGTAGAGCTGCATCCAGAAGGATTTCGCGCTCGCCGCGCGCACTTCCTCGACCGGGCAGCAG
Organism: uncultured Alphaproteobacteria bacterium; assembly: GCA_903837555.1. GTDB lineage: Bacteria > Pseudomonadota > Alphaproteobacteria > Micropepsales > Micropepsaceae > Rhizomicrobium. The sequence goes on along the minus strand of CAILUV010000022.1, from coordinate 14,183 downwards.
GACATGGTGGACAGAACCATGGGAATGCCCGCCGCTTCGGCCGCCCGCACCGCCTGCGTCTCGCCCCGGCGGCGGTAAAAGCCGGCAATGCCGATGGGTGCCAGCGCGACCGGCAGCGCCATGTCACGGCCGAACAGGCGCGTGCCAAGCTGCGGGTTTGACACGTCGCGCAGAACTTTCTGGCGCAGCGTTACGGCCTTGAAGTCATCGACATTGCGACGCAGCGTGTGCTCGTCATAGCTGCCGCCATCGATATATTCGAAGATAAAGCGGGGCAGGCGCTTTTGGGCCGCCTCGCGGAATCCATAATAATTGACGATCTTCATGACTTCAGGCTGCTGGCTCGCGTGGTTTAAGAGGTTCGATCTCTCCTACCATAAACAGGTAGATGCCGGCGCCCAGAATGCAGAAGCCACCCGCCACGATCAGCGGGATGACGAAGGAGCCGCCGGTGATGGTCAACATCAGGCCGGTGAAAGTGGTGGTGACGACGCCCGCCAGATTGGACGCGAAATTCTGGATGCCGCCGATGGAGGCGACATGCGCGGGCGAGGGCGCGACGTCGGCCGGCAGGGACCAGATGCTGGCGGCGGTGAAGGCCAGGGCGCCATAGGCAATCGCGAAAAACGCCAGCGCGACATAGGCGTTGGGCGCGAAGACCGACAGCGTGATCACCGACGAGGTCAGCATGCCGCCGACCAGGCATGTCTTGCGCGCCGCAGTCAGGCTCCAGCCGCGGCGGTAGAGCGCGTCGGAGGTATAGCCGCCCAGCCAGCCGCAGGGGATCGCAATCAGGCCCGGCAGCAGCCCAAGCGTGCCAAGCTGCGCCAGCGAGAAGCCGCGCGCCTGGATCAGGTAGGTCGGAAACCAAGTGATGAAAAAGTAGATGACGAAATTCAGGCAGAAGAAGCCGATCATCATGCCCCAGATGGTGCGATACCCGAACAGCGCCCCCCAGGACACTTTGGCGCCGGCCGGCGTGGCGCCGCGTTCGGTCTGAAGCGCCGCAAGCTGCTCGGGCGTCACCTTCGGATGGTTTTCGGGGTCGCGATAATACGCCATCCAGATGGCCACCCAGACGATGCCCATCAAGCCGGTTATGACGAACGACATGCGCCAGCCGAAAGCACCGATGATCCAGGCTACCAGGGGCAGCGACAGGGCCGCCCCGATGCGCGAGCCGCTGTCGAAGATGCTGGCGGCGATGGCCCGTTCGCTGCGCGGAAACCAGGCCATGTTGATCTTGGTGCCCGACGGATAGGCGCCGGCCTCACCGACGCCCAGCAGCAAGCGGTAGCCGATCAGCGAGGCCACGCCGTTTGCCGCGGCCGTCAGGACGGTGGCGATCGACCACCAGGTGACGGCGACGGCCAGCGCAATCTTGGCGCCGACCTTGTCGGCGAACCAGCCGAACGGCAATTGAAAGCTGGCATAGGTCCAGAAGAACGCCCCCAGGATCACCCCCATCATGGTGGGATCGATGCCCAGGTCCTTGGTGATGAAGGGGGCGGCGACGGCGAGATTGGCGCGGTCGATGTAATTGATCGACATCGCCGCGCAACCCATGAACATCATGGTCCAGCGCATTTTTGGCATGGTGACCATGCGACACCCCGTTTTGTTATTTTACCTGGGCATCATCAGACCCGAAGGGCTGACAGGCCGTCAAGCGGCGCTGCCCTGCTGCTCGCCAAGATCGAAGATACGGGTCATCGGCACCCACTTCTGCCCGGGCGCGGCATGGGGCAGGGCTTTCTGGAAGGTCCACATCAGGGCCTCCCATGCATCGTAAGCCGCCGGGATGTCGCGATTGCGGGGGTAATCGTCAGCCACGGTGGCGATCATCACCATCCGGTCCCCGGTGCGCCAGATTTCCATGCCCTCGATACCCTGGGCATGGATGTCGTCCACGATCTGGGGCCACACCCCGCCGGGCGCGTGGAAGCGTTCATATTCGGCAATCTTCGCCGCGTCGTTCACCAGATCCAGCGCGAAGCACAGGCGGCGGCTCATTTCATTATCTCCCGTTGGGGCTTTGCATTATAAGGGCCGCGTTCTGACTTTGGGAGCGTTCATGGCCTCTTTCCTGCGCCTTCACCCCACCGACAATGTCGTGGTGGCGGTGAACGGTCTGTCCCCCGGCGACATCGTGGATGACGTGAAGATCACGCGCCGCATTCCGCCCGGCCACAAGGCGGCGGTGCGCCCGATTGCCAAGGATCAGCCGGCGCTCAAGTTCGGCCAGATCATCGGCTTTGCGACGCAGGACATTGCGCCGGGCGACTGGGTGCATGAGCACAACATCGCGTTCCATTCCGTGGACCGCGACTACCAGTTCGAAGTCGATGCCCGCGATCCCGCAGCCGTCGTGCCGCCCGCGACCTTCCAGGGCTACCGCCGCGCCAACGGCAAGGTCGGCACCCGCAACTATCTGGGCATCCTCACCTCGGTGAACTGTTCGGCCACGGTGGCGCGCTTCATCGCCCGCGAGGTCGAGCGCAGCGGCATGCTGGACGATTATCCGGAAATTGATGGCGTGATCCCGCTGGTGCACGGCCATGGCTGCGGCATGGACAGTAAGGGCGAAGGCTATGAAGTGCTCAAGCGCACCCAATGGGGCTATGCCGCAAACCCCAACATGGCGGGCGTGCTGATGGTGGGGCTGGGCTGCGAAACCTTCCAGATCGCGCGCTGGAAGCAGGCTTACAACATTGCCGAAAGCGACACGTTCCGCTCGCTGACCATCCAGGACACCGGCGGCACCCAGAAAGCCATTGATGCCGGTCTGGCGGCGGTGCGCGATCTTCTGCCCATCGCCAACAAGGCGCGCCGCGAAACCGCGCCGGCCTCCGAACTGATGCTGGCCCTGCAATGCGGCGGCAGCGACGGCTATTCCGGCATTACCGCAAACCCCTCACTGGGCGCGGCGGTCGATCTGCTGGTGGCCCATGGCGGCACCGCGATCCTGTCCGAGACGCCGGAGATTTACGGCGCCGAACATCTGCTGACGCGCCGGGCCAGCGCCGAAGTTGGCAAGAAGCTGATCGAACGCATCCGCTGGTGGGAAGATTATACGACGCGCAATTCCGGCAGCATGAACAACAACCCGTCGCCCGGTAACAAGGCGGGCGGTCTCACCACCATTCTGGAAAAGTCGCTGGGCGCGGCCGCCAAGGGCGGCACCACGCGGCTGAAGGCGGTGAAGGAATATGCGGAAATCGTGACCGAGAAGGGCTTCATCTTCATGGACACGCCCGGCTACGATCCGGTCTCGGCGACGGGGCAGGTGGCGGGCGGCGCCAACATACTGTGCTTCACCACCGGGCGCGGCTCGGCCTATGGCTGCAAGCCCACGCCCTCGATCAAGCTGGCGACCAACACGCCGATCTATGAACGCATGATCGACGACATGGACATCAATTGCGGCGATGTGCTAGACGGCGTGACGATTCAGGAAAAGGGCAAGGAAATCTTCGAGCACATCCTGAAGATCGCGTCCGGCGAACGCTCCAAGTCCGAAAAGCTGGGCTATGGCGATGCCGAATTCGTCCCCTGGCAGATCGGCGCCACCATGTAGCCTGATCCCGCGAATTCCGCTTAACTGAAGAAAAAGCGGGGGGATCATGTCGAAATTGCCGGTGGTCGAAAAACGCTATGTCGTCGCCTTCGCGCTGACATCCACGCTGTTTTTCGCCTGGGGCCTGGCCTCGCAGTTCAATGACCTGCTGCTGCACCATTTCCAGCAGGCGCTGGACATCAGCCGCACCCGCGCCAGCCTCACCCAGTTCGCTTTCTATATCGGCTATTTCTGCGCGCCCTTGCCGGCGGCGATGATCATCCGCCGTGTCGGCTATAAAAAGACAATGATGATGGGCCTGGCGATGTACGCCATCGGTGCCTTCCTGTTCGTGCCGGCGGCAGGCATGCGGGTTTATGAAATCTTCCTGATCGCGCTTTATATCATCGCGTTCGGCGCGGCGTTCCTCGAAACCAGCGCCAATCCCTACATCGCTATCCTGGGCGATCCGTCCACCAGCTCGGTGCGGTTGAACTTCGCGCAGGCCTTTAACGGCGTCGCCACGGTTTTGGGCCCCTTGGTCGGCGGTTATGTGATCTTTTCTGGCGTGGAGTACACGCCCGAACAAATCGCCGCGATGTCGCCCCAGACGGTTGATGCCTGGCGCGCCACCGAAGCGGCCACGGTCGGCCCGCCCTACATGGTGCTGGGCGTGCTGATGGCGCTGATCATCACCGCCATCGCGCTGACCAAGTATCCGGCGCTTCCCAAGGCGGTGCAACCGGAAGGCTCCGGCTCGGTCTTCGCGGTGCTGAGGAAGCCGCGCGTGCGCCATGCGGTGATCGCGCAATTCTTCTATTGCGGCGCGCAGGTCGGGATCTGGAGCCTGCTGGTGGATTTCTGCAAGGAGGCCGCCAATGTTCCGGCACGGACGGGCGCCACCGTGTTTTTGTTTGCCACCATGGTGGCCTTCTGCATCGGGCGCTTCTTCGGCGCATGGCTGCAGCGTCATATCGATCCGGCGCGACTGTTGGTGATTTATGCAGGTTGCAACATCGCGCTGTGCATTGGCGCAGCGACGCTGGGCGGCTATCCGTCGATCATCGCCATGGTGGCGACGTCCTTCTTCATGTCGATCATGTTTCCCACCATCTTCGCGCTGGGCATCGAAAAGCTGGGCCATGAGACTGAGTTCGCATCGTCTTTCATCGTAATGGCGATTTCGGGCGCCGCCGTCGTGCCGACCGCGATGGCGTTCCTGGCGGACTATACCGGCGCGTTGCACTGGTCGCTGTTTCTGCCGGCGCTCTGCTATGTGGTGGTGATGGGCTTTGGCCTGCGCGCCCCGAAAATGGGACATGCGGTGACGTGACATTTCCACTTCGCAAGTTGGGCGGCACTGGTCTTTCGGTGACGGAACTGGGCTTCGGTACCGCGCCGCTGGGCAATCTGTTCCGGCCGCTGAGCGATGAAGCGGCGCGCGCCACGCTGGCGGCGGCGCAGGATGCGGGCTTTGGCTATTACGACACCGCGCCCTTTTACGGTTTCGGCCTGTCGGAACGGCGGGTGGGCGACGCGCTGCGGGGCCGCGAGGACGTTGTTGTTTCCACCAAGGTGGGACGACTGCTGAATTCGGTGACGGGGCCGGTGAGCGAGAACGCGGTGCGCCACGGCTATGCCAGCCCCATGCCGTTTGAACCGACCTATGACTATTCCTATGACGGGGTGATGTGTTCCTTCGCGGAAAGCCAGCACCGCATGGGCCTGGCGCGCATCGATCTTCTTTATGTTCACGATATCGGGCGGCTGACCCATGGCGACGGCAATGCCGCCCGGATGCACCAGTTGACCAAGAGCGGGGGACTGGAAGCGCTGGAGGAACTGCGGGGCAGCGGTGCGATCGCCGGTTTCGGCATCGGCGTCAATGAAGTGCCGGCCTGCCTGGAGGTGATGAAGCATGCCCGGCTGGACGTGATCCTGCTTGCAGGGCGCTACACGCTGCTGGAACAGACATCGCTGGACGAACTGTTCCCGGCCTGCGTGGCGGCGGGAACATCCATCGTGGTGGGCGGGCCCTACAATTCCGGCATCCTGGCGGTGGGCACCCAAAGCGGCGCGCCGCTTTATTATAATTATGAGCCCGCGCCGCCAGACGTCATCGCAAAAGTCGCACGGATCGAAGGGATTTGCGCCCGCCATGGCGTGCCGCTGGCGGCGGCCGCGCTGCAATTCCCCCTGGCGCACCCCCTGGTGGCCAGCATCATTCCGGGGCTGGATTCACCGGTACGGGTCGAGCAAACACTGTCTCTATATCGTCATCCCATTCCCGCCGCTTTCTGGGGTGATCTGCAGGATGCGGGTCTGGTGCGCGCCGACGCGCCGCTTCCCCAATGACGCCATAAAATCTGCCCATGAAACCTGTTAAGGTTGCTGCGTGACCACGAAGCGCTGGATAGCCGCAATCCTGTTGGCCCTGTTGGCGGCCTTGGCTCTGCTATGGCTGGCGCGCGCCCAGATCGCCGCACGCTTCGCCCAGAATTATTTCCGCAGCGTTGGCATCGAATCCCAGGTCGAGATTGGCACCCTGGGCCTGTCCGGCGGATCGGGCCGCTTTTCGCTGGGCCCGCGCGCCAACCCCACAATCTCGGCTGAAAGCATCGAACTGTTCTTCGATCCCCTGAGCTGGATTCCCCGCGTGGTCGAAGTGCGGCTGGTGAATCCGATCGTGCGAGCGCGGCTGGATGAAAGCGGCAAGGTGCGGCTGGAAGCGCTGCAGGACTGGATCGACTCGCTGAGCCAGCAGGAAGGCAAGTCGCGCTTCGTCAGCGACGATCTGGCGGTGGCGCTGACGGGGTTACGGGTGCTGCTGACCACGCCGTCCGGCGCGCTGGATATCGGCGGCGACGTCAAGCTGGTGCGCAATCTTCCCGTGTCAGCATCGCTGCGGGCTCGTCCCGCCACCATCACCCATCAGGGCGCGGTGATGCAGTTGAAGGCTGCCAGTCTCGACTTCGACAATAGCGGCAAGCTGGCCGTGCGGCTGTCGGGATCAGGCCAGCGCGGCGACATGGCGGCGCAAGATGCCGTCATCAATCTCGATGCCACCGGCTTTAAATGGGTTTCCGGCGAAACGCTGAACGTTTCCGCGCCTTCGATGCGGTTGCAGGCCCGTGCCGCATCGTTGACCGCCGGCCAGCAGTTCAAAGCAGTGACGCTGGATGTCACGGCGCGCGATCTGGTGGCGGAGGTGGGGGCGGACATGCGCGCTCGGTCCGGCCTGACCGTGACCGCCAGCGCCGAAGCGGATTCGCCGGTGAACAAGACGCTGCTGGCGATGGATCCGGTTCTGGCCCGCGCCGTGGCCGCCAACCTGTCGCGCCTGACGCTCGATTTCAGCGGCCGCGCCGAACATAACAAATCGCAGACCAGCTTCGCGCTGACCGCGCCGCTGACCTTGCGCGGCGGGCGGGGTGGCGTCTTGACGGTGCCGGTTCTCAAACTCTCAGGCGCACCCAGCAACATGAGCGGCGCGCTGCAGGCCTCGCTTTCGGGTGGCGGTCTTCCCGCCGTCAACACGTCTTTGGACAGAATGGTCTGGAATGGTGAAAGCCTGAAAAGCGACGCCAAACTGTCGGCGCGCTTCAATTACGCCATGCTGCGCGGCGCCAATATCACCGCCAATGGCATCTTTTCGGTACAGGGTGCGCGGTACGACTTCCAGTCATCCGTCTGCAGCCGCGCCACGCTGGCGTCTTTCCGTCCCGGCGCCAGTGACATGGCCAAAGACGTGCGCGGCAATATCTGCGCCGCGCATCTGGAAGGCGAGGGCGCGACCTGGAAATTCACCGGCCGGGCGCAGGGCGTGCAGTCGCAGCTCACGCTGGGCAACGCGCAGTTGAGCAAGGGCGCCGGCCTGATCGCCTTCGAAGGCGTGGGCGGCGATTTCCATGGCAACGTCCGGGTGATGGCGGGCGAAGTTTCCGACCGCGTGACGCCGATCCGCTTCAAACCCATGCTGGGCAGCGGCACGGTGGCGCTGAAAGGCGGCGTGTGGCGTGGCCGCTTTGCCATGAGCGACGCGGCTAGGGAAAAATTGGGCGATGTCGATTTCAGCCATGTCATGGCCACCGGTTCGGGCAGCGCCCACATCGCCGCGCCCAACCTGATCTTCACACCCGACAAGCTGCAGCCAGAGAATATTTCGCCCATGCTGGTGGCGTTCCGCAAGGCCAACGGCAGTGCGAGCTTCACCGGCGACATCACCTGGACGCGCGCCGAAATCAAGAGCAGCGGCAATCTGGCGATAGAGAAACTGGATTTCCTCACGCCCCTGGGCCAGGCACATGCGGTCAAGACCAGCATCGCCTTCACTTCGCTGCTGCCGCCCGTGACCGCCGAAAATCAGGAAGTCACGATTTCGCGCATCGACTGGACCTTGCCCTTCAATAGTGTCGATCTGCGTTTCGCCTTCAATCCCACCACGGTGAAAGTGAACGCGCTGAGCAGCGGCTGGGCGGAAGGCAAGGTTTCGCTGGGCGCCTTCACCATCAACATCGCCAACCTCAAGCAGGTCAGCGGCACGGCGACGCTGGATTCCATCGCTCTGGGTTCGCTGGTCACCGCCTCAAATCTGGGCGAGCGCGTGAAGCTGGAAGGCAAGGTCTCCGGCACCATCCCGTTCCAGGTGACGCCGGAAGGCTTTCGCATCACCAAGGGCCGCATCGCCTCCGACGGGCCGGGGCGGCTTTCGATCAACCGCTCGCTATGGACCCAGGGCGGCACGGCCACCGTCAATGCGGTGCAGGATTTCGCCTATCAGGCGCTGGAATATCTAGCCTATGACGAAATGACGGCCGAGCTGAACTCAGTTGCCAACGGCCGTCTGTCGATCCTGTTCAAGATCAAGGGCAAGAGCGACCCGCCCAAGCGCCAGATAGCCGAAATCGCCATCAGCGACATTGTCAACGGTACCGCCCTGCAAAAGCAGGTGCCGCTCCCCAGCGGCACGCCCATCGATCTGACCCTGGATACGTCCCTTAATTTTGACGAACTCTTGAAGTCCTATGCCGAAGCATAGTCAAAGACTCTCAGTCCGGAGGGGCAACCGGATGCCAGTCGCATGGAGAAAAAACCATGAAGAATCTGCTGTTCGCGGTCTGCGCCGTTTCGGTGCTGGGCGCCTGCACACCGACAATCCGCGTTGAAGTGGCGCCGATCAATATCTACGCCAAGCTCGACGCCGATGTCCGCGTACGCCTGGACAAGGAAGTCCAGAGCGCCATCGCGCAAAACCCCGACCTGTTCTAAGCTGAAGGAAGCCCGATCATGAGCAACTTCAAGAAAATCTTCTCCGTCTTCGTCGCCACCCTGATGCTGGCGCTCGCCTCTCCCGCTTTCGCGCAGAACGAAAAGGCCATCGTCGATGCCGCCAAGGCCGCCGGCACGGTGGGCGAGCAGGCCGATGGGTATCTCGGCTTTGTCAGCGGCTCGGTAGACGGCGCCACCACGGCGGCGGTCAATGCGATCAATGCGGGCCGCGCCGATGTCTATGCCCAGACGGCCGCCAAGTCCGGCACCACCCGCGAAGCCGCGGGCCAGGCGACGGGCGCGCAGCTCATCGCCCGCACGCCGGGCGGCCAGTTCATCAAGCCGCTGGATGGCGGCTGGTCGCGAAAATAGCGCTCAGCAAGGGTCCCGATCAGAACGGACGCATGCCCTTGGCCTTCCACGCCGCGCGGCTTTCCGTGCTGGTGAGGAACTTGATGAAATCCATTGCCAGCTTGGGATTGGTGCTGCGGCTTGAGACCGCCAGTACCGCATCCATGTGACCGCCAAGCTCGGCGGGCAGGGGCGCGACCAGTTCGATCTCCGGCTTGTTGAGGATCTCCTGCACAAGCTGGATCGCCATGTCGCCTTCGCCGCGGGCCAGCGCGGCGGCGCCTTCGCCCTTGGACACCGGCACAGCCTTCACGCCGGAAAATTCCGGGCGCTTGAGGATACCGTCGATCATCACGCCCTGCATGGTGCCGGCCTTGGGATCGTTGACCATCACCGCGGGTGAAGCCTTGAGCACGTCCGCCAGCTTGGCCACGGTTGAGATGTCGGGCTTGGCGGCGCCTTTCTTGACCGCCAGGCCCAGATCCCCCCGGCCCAGCAGGGTATAGCTTCCCGCCACGATGCCGCCGTCCAGCACCAGCGTGTTCATCAGGTCCACTGGCAGGCCGATGACATCGGCGGGCGGGGTAGTGGTCTTGATTTCGTCTACGATCTTGTTCATCGCGCCGCGAATGATGATGGCGTTGTTGCCGGTCTTCTTGTTGTAGTCGGCGACCAGGTCATACAGCGCCGCATTGTAGACAATGCCGGGGCTGAGAATGCGCAAGTCCGCCCCTTGCGCGGCGACGGGCATCAGGAACAGGGCGGCGGCGATAGCGGCGAAGCGCATGGTCAGTCCTTACTTGTGAAGAAGAATGGAATTGAAGAAGCCGCAATAGTGGGCGGCGGCGAACTGGGCGTTGCTCAAGGTGTTTTTCCAGGCGTCGTCCTGCAGGAAATAGGCGGGGCGTGCATCGCCCGCCTGCCAGCGCGGCCAGGGCGCATCGCCCCTGCCATTGGGATTGCCGGTCGCTGCGAAATTGGCCCAGGCCGCGATCATTTTGTCCGACAGGCTGGTCTGCTTTTGCGTCAGTGGCACCCGCAGACCATCGGGACCGCCGTGATAGCCGATGAAGACATAGGGAATGTCGCCGGTGTGATAGGCGCCCGGCGTGAAGCCGTCCATCTTGGGGAAATAGGACGGCGCGGTCCGATCATCGAAGCGATACATATAAAGCGGCGCATGTTTGGCGATGGCGCCCGCGACATGCAGGCCGCGGCAGGCCAGCATGTCGCCATGCAGCGCGGCCCAGTTCTGATGCGGCACGACCCCGGCATAGTGCTTGGTCAGCGCCGGGACCGCATCCTTGGGATAGGCGGGCGGCGTGCCGCCCGGCCCGGCATTGCCGCCATAGGTCCGCTGCACGTAATCGCCGAATTCCTTGCGCGTAATCGCGCTGCGGTCCTTTTTGAAATACTGCGCTATGCCGGCGGTGAAATTGCCTTCGTCACGGGTGGTGCCCATCATGATCGGCATGCGGGCGAAGCGGCCGGTGCTGAACGCATCGATCGCCTGGCGCGGAATGACGGTGCCATCGATCATCGGGCCGCTGACAAAGGCGCTGGTGGCGCTTTCGGTGCCGGACAGGGCGGCGACTTTCGCGGCGGGCAGGGCGCGCAGGCACAAGGCGATCTGCGCATCGCTGCCTTTGCAGCCGGCGGCATCGGCGAACTTGATGCCGCGTTCGCGCGCCGCCGCCAGCGGGGCGATCGGCGAATAGCCGCCACTCTGGAAAATGGCGCGGTGAAACAGTCCCGCCGATCCCGGCGAGATCACATGCGCGGCCGCTGCGCCCGCACCGGCCGACTGACCGCCCAGCGTGACGTTTTTCGCATCGCCGCCGAAGGCCGCGATGTTGGTCTGCACCCATTTGAGCGCCGCCTGCATGTCCATCAGCCCGTAATTGCCGAACGGCTTGCCCTGGGCATCCAGCGCCGGATGCGACAGAAAGCCGAATAGGTTCAGGCGGTAATTGATGGTGACGACCACCAGCTTGCCCTGCGCCGCCAGTTTGCTGGCGTCATAGTCATTGCTGGCGCCGTCGAAATAGCCACCGCCATGAATCCATACCAGCACCGGCAGCTTTGCCTTCGTGTCCGGCGTGAAGACGTTCAGATACAGACAATCTTCATTGCTGTTGGGTGGCCCGGCGAACGGCCCCAGCGTGGTGACCTGGGCGCAGGTCGGCCCGAACGCCTTGGCGGGGCGTAGCACGATCCATTTCTTTGCGGGCTGCGGCGGCATCCAACGCCGCGCCCCCACCGGCGGCGCGGCAAAGGGCAGTCCCAAGAATTGTTCGACACCGTCGCGGGTGATGCCTTCGACGGGGCCGTCCGCTGTGGTCACCGGCTTGGCCGCCGCGCTGGCGGCCAGGCAGCACAGCACGGCCGCCGCCAATGTCTCGCGCAAACCCATTTGCATGTCCCTCGCGTGAATGGCGCGAAACCTAGGACCGCTTCAGACCCCGTGCAAGGACATGGCTTTTGGACTACAACCTTCGCCAAATTCGGAGGGTTATATGCGTAGCTTCAAGTCATTCGTTTGCTGCACTGCACTCGCGTTGATGGCCACTGTGGCCCATGCCGGTGTGATGAATCCGATCCCCTCCGATCCTATCACCATCGAAAGCGGCAAGTTGTCGGGCACACTGCTGGATGGCGGCATCCGCGCCTATCTGGGCGTGCCGTTCGCCGCGCCGCCGGTGCGCGAACTGCGCTGGCGCGCCCCCGAACCGGTCAAGCCGTGGAGCGGCATCTATAATGCAGATACCAAGCTAACCAACTGCTACATCCCGCTGCGCGCGACCACGCTGAACCATTATTTCGGCGAACTGCGTTCCAGCGAAGATTGCCTCTACGCCAATATCTGGGTGCCGCCGAACACCAGGCCGGATGCAAAGCTGCCGGTGGTGGTGTGGATTCATGGCGGTGGCTTCCAGGAAGGTTCGATCAATTTCGATATTTACGGTGGCCAGGAGATCGCCAAGAAGGGCGTGATCTATATGGGCATCAGCTACCGCGTCGGCATCATGGGCAACATGGCCCATCCAGAGCTGACGAAGGAAAGCGGCCATAACGCGTCAGGCAACTGGGGCATGATGGACCAGATCGCGGGCCTGAAATGGATCCAGCGCAACATCGCCGCATTCGGCGGTGACCCGAACAATGTCACGGTGCTGGGCCAGTCGGCTGGCGCCATGGCGGTCGACGTGTTGCAAACCTCGCCGCTGGCCAAGGGGCTGTATGCCAAGGTGATCTCGCTGTCGGGCGGCTATCACGGCCCGACCTCGCCGCCGCTGGAGACGTTGAAGGAAACGGAAGGCAGGGGCGTGGCCCTGCAACAGGCGATGAAGGCGCGCGACATCGCCCATATGCGCACCGTTCCCGCCGACCAGATTGTCAACGCCGCGCGCGAAGGCAAGGTCATTTTCCCTGGCCCGACGGTCGATGGCTATCTGCTGACCGACCATCCGCAGAAAGTTCATGCTGCCGGCAAGCAGACCGACGTGCCGATCCTGTTCTCGTCGACCGGTAACGACATTTTCGCCAGCAGCCCGGTCACCGCCGCCCGCAGCTTGGAGGAGTATAAAGCCGCGGCGCAGAAGCAGTTCGGCGCCGATGCGGCGGAATTCCTCAAACTGTTCCCCGCTTCGAACGATGCGCAGGCCGCGCGCCAGGCGCAGGACGTGGCGCGAATTTCGGGCTTCGGCATCGTGGCGCGCGACTGGGCCAAGGATCATGCCGCCACCGGCAAGGCGCCGCTGTGGCTAACCCAGTTCAACCATCCGCACACCTATCCGGAGGGCGTGGTCATCACCGATCTGGATGTGAAGACGGCGGGCGCCTATCACAATTCCGACCTGCCATTCTGGTTCGGCACCATCGATGCGCTGAACCTGTATCGCAAGACCCGCGAATGGTCGCCCGCCGATTACAAATTGGCCAACCAGATGATGGATGTGGTGGCGGCCTTCGCCAAGACCGGCGATCCCTCCACCGCCGACGCGAAAATCCCGCGCTACAATCCCAAACGGGAACAGCGCCTGATTTTCGCCAATCCGATCGTGATTGAAACCTTGAACCGGCGTCAGGTGGACTTCATGCAAGCCCACATGCCGCGCCGCTAAACAACAATACGGGAGACCGCCATGACGACACGTCGTAACTTCCTTGCCGGCGCTGCTGCGTTCGCCGCGGCGGGCAGCCTGCCTGCCGTCAATCCTGCTTGGGCCAACCAGAAGATCAATCTGGGCATCCAGCTCTACACAGTGCGCGCCGACCTGGCGAAGGACTATGAAGGTACGCTCAAGACGCTGCACCGGATTGGCCTGCGCCGGGTGCAGGCCAATCTGGTCATGGCGGGCAAGCCTGCGGCGGACCAGCGCAAGCTTTACGACAGCATGGGATTCGTCTGGGAAAGCATCCATGCCGGCGGCCCGGCGTTGCGCGACACGCCCCAGGCCACCATCGATCAGGCCAAGGCGGTCGGCATCAAGAATGTCACCTGTTCCTCGCCGCTTTATCCCGCCGATCCCAAGGTGATGGCGGAAGGCCCGACCATGGACGACTGGAAGCGCAATGCCGATGTCTTCAACAAGGTCGGTGCGATGTGCAAAGCGGCGGGCATGACCTTCGGCTTCCACAATCACAGCCGCGAGTTCAAGGTGATCGACGGCATTCCCGCCTTCGACACGCTGCTGGCCTATACCGATCCCAGCCTCGTCAGCTTCGAGATGGATGTTGGCTGGGTGCGGGCGGCAGGCGCCGATCCGGTCGCCTACCTGAACAGGCATCCCAAGCGCTTCACCGCGCTGCACATCAAGGATCTGACCGGTGAAGGCATTCCCAACACCAACAACAAGATGAACAGCGCCACCATTGGCACCGGCATGGTGAAGTGGGACGAGGTGCTGGCTGCGGCGCGCAAGGCGTCGGTGAGCAACGCCTATCTGGAAATCGAGGAACCCTATAATCCGTCGCCGCTCGCCATGGTCGAGGCGAGCTTCAAGTT
>CAILUV010000021.1 GCA_903837555.1 uncultured Alphaproteobacteria bacterium | reverse complement strand
GACCCCAAGGCGGTGATGGCCGAACTCACGGGCCGTTCCACCGGCCTGTCGCGCGGCAAGGGCGGCTCGATGCACATGTTCTCGAGCGAAAAGAAATTCTATGGCGGCCACGGCATCGTCGGCGCCCAGGTGCCGCTGGGCACGGGCCTGGCCTTCGCCAATAAGTATCGCGGCAACAAGAATGTCTGCCTGACCTATTTCGGCGACGGCGCGGCCAACCAGGGCCAGGTCTATGAAAGCTTCAACATGGCCGAGCTGTGGAAGCTGCCGGTCATCTATGTGATCGAGAACAACCAGTACGCCATGGGCACCAGCGTCGCGCGCTCCTCGGCGGTGTCGGACTTCTCCAAGCGCGGCGCCTCGTTCGGCATTCCGGGCGTGCAGGTCGACGGCATGGATGTCGAGGCGGTGCTGAAGGCGGGCGAAGAAGCCTTCGCCCATTGCCGCGCCGGCAAGGGCCCGATCATCCTGGAAATGAAGACCTACCGCTATCGCGGCCACTCCATGTCCGATCCTGCCAAGTATCGCAGCAAGGAAGAAGTGACCGAGATGCGCGAAAAGCGTGACCCGATCGAAAGCTTCGGCAAGAAGCTGCTGGAACGCGGCGTGCTGAGCGAAGAAGACATGAAGCAGATGGACGCGGCGGTGAAAGCCGTTGTCATCGCTTCGGCGGAATTCGCCACGGAGAGCCCGGAACCGGGCCTGGACGAACTTTACACGGACATTTACGCCTGATGAGCACCGAAATCCTGATGCCCGCGCTCTCGCCCACGATGGAAGAGGGCAAGCTGTCAAAGTGGCTGGTCAAGGCCGGCGACACGATCAAATCCGGCACCATCCTGGCCGAGATCGAAACCGACAAGGCGACGATGGAATTCGAAGCCGTCGATGAAGGCACCATCGGCGAAATCCTGGTGGTCGAAGGCACCGAAGGCGTGAAGGTCAATTCGCCCATCGCCACGCTGCTGGCGGACGGCGAAAGCGCCGGCGCCGCGCCGAAGAAAAAGAAAGACGCCGCGCTTCCCGCCGGCGAAGATCACAAGGCCGTCGCCGACAAGGGCGCCGCGCCGGTTGCCGCGCCCAAGACAGAAGTTGCCGCCGACCCTGAAATCCCCGAAGGCACCGAGTTCGTCAACCAGACCGTGCGCGACGCGCTGCGCGACGCCATGGCCGAGGAAATGCGCCGCGACGAACTGGTGTTCCTGATGGGCGAGGAAGTCGCCCAGTATCAGGGCGCCTACAAGATCAGCCAAGGCCTGCTGGAAGAGTTCGGTGAGCGCCGCGTCATCGATACGCCCATCACCGAGCATGGCTTTACTGGTCTTGGAATCGGCGCTGCTTTCGATGGCCTCAAGCCCATCGTCGAATTCATGACATGGAACTTCGCGATGCAGGCGATGGACCAGATCATCAACTCCGCCGCCAAGACGCGCTACATGTCGGGCGGCCAGATGAGCAGCCCGATCGTGTTCCGCGGCCCCAACGGCGCCGCCGCCCGCGTCGGCGCCCAGCACAGCCAGGACTATTCGGCCTGGTACGCCTCGGTGCCCGGCCTGAAAGTCATCGCGCCGTATTTTGCCGCCGACGCCAAGGGTCTGCTCAAGGCCGCGATCCGCGACGGCAGCCCGGTCATCTTCCTGGAAAATGAAATCGTCTATGGGCGCAGCTTCCCCGTGCCCAAGCTGGACGACTTCGTGTTGCCGATCGGCAAGGCGCGCATCTGCCGCCCGGGCAAGGACGTCACCATCGTCGCTTACTCCATCACCGTCGGCCAGGCGCTGGAAGCCGCTGAGAAGCTGGCGGAAGAGGGTATCGATGCCGAAGTGATCGACCTACGCACCCTGCGTCCGCTCGACATGGATACGGTGATCGCGTCGGTGAAGAAGACCAACCGCATCGTCACGTTCGAACAGGGCTGGCCGGTCTGCTCCATCGGTTCGGAAATCTGCGCCCAGGTGGCGCAGGAGGTGTTCGATTATCTCGACGCGCCGCCGACCAAGGTCGCGGGCAAGGACGTGCCGATGCCCTATGCCGCCAATCTTGAAAAGCTGGCCTTGCCGACGGTCGACGACCTGATCGCGGCGGTCAAATCCGTCAGCTACAAGGAATAGACCCGTGGCGACGAACATTCTGATGCCCGCGCTGTCGCCCACCATGGAAGAGGGCAAGCTGGCCAAGTGGCTGGTCAAGGAAGGCGATGTGATCAAGTCCGGCACCATCCTGGCCGAGATCGAAACCGACAAGGCCACCATGGAATTCGAAGCGGTGGATGAAGGCACCATCGGCAAGATTCTGGTCGCCGAAGGCAGCGAAGGCGTGAAGGTGAATGCGCCCATCGCCGTGCTGCTCGCCGAAGGCGAAAAGGCCGGCGCCGCGGTCGATATTCACGCCGCGATGAAAGATATCAAGGCGGCGGTGAAGGCGGAGGAAAAATCGTCTGCGCCCGCGCCCAAAGCCGACGCGCCCAAGGCTGCTGCTGCGCCTGCCGCTAAAAATGATGGCGCTCGCATCTATGCCTCGCCGCTGGCCAAGCGTATCGCTGCCGAAAAGGGCGTCGACCTGTCCGGCGTCACCGGCACGGGCCCGCGGGGCCGTATCGTCAAATCCGACGTGGAGAATGCCAAGCCCGGCGCAGCCAAGCCTGTGGCTGGCGCACCTGCCGCGGCTGGTGGCGCCGGCGTGCCCGGCGTGGCGCCGCTCCCGGATGCGCGTCTGCTGTATCCGGCGGGCAGTTACGAAGAGATCCCGCACGATTCCATGCGCAAGGCCATCGCCAAGCGCCTGACCAGCGCCAAGACGCTGATCCCGCATTACTACCTGACGGTGGACTGCAACCTGAACGCCCTGATGGCGGTGCGCGAAAAGATGAACGCCGCCGCGCCGAAGGGAAAAGACAAGGTCCCGGCCTACAAGCTCTCAGTCAACGACTTCATCATGAAGGCGTCGGCCATGGCGCTGATGAAGCATCCAGACGTCAACGCCTCCTGGACCGACACCGCGATCCTCAAGCACAAGGATGCCGATGTCGGCGTCGCCGTGGCGCTGGACTTCGGCCTAATCACGCCGATCATCTTTAAGGCCCAGACCAAGGGCCTGGTCGAGATCAGCAACGAAGTGAAAGAACTTGCCGGCTTGGCCAAGGCCAAGAAGCTCAAGCCCAATCAATATGAAGGCGGCGGCTTCTCGGTTTCCAACTTGGGCATGTACGGCATCAAGAACTTCACTTCGATCATCAACCCGCCGCAGAGCTGCATCATCGCGGTCGGCGCGGGCAAAGAACGCGCCATCGTCGTGAATGGCAAAATCGAAGTCGCCACCGTGATGACCGTGACCATGTCGGCCGACCACCGCGTGGTGGATGGCGGCACCGGCGCCAAGTTCCTGGCGACGTTGAAGCAGTTCATCGAGGAACCAGCCTCGATGCTGCTGTAGGGGCGCATCATGGCGGACAACAATTTCGACGTGATCGTGGTGGGCGGTGGACCGGGCGGCTATGTCTGCGCCATCCGTGCGGCGCAGCTTGGCCTGAAGACGGCTGTGGTCGAACGCGACCGCATGGGTGGCATCTGCCTGAACTGGGGCTGCATTCCGACCAAGGCGCTGCTGCGCTCCAGCGAAATCTGGCACCTGCTGCACCGGCTGAATGAATTCGGCATGTCGGCCGACAATTTCAAGTTCGACATTGAAAAGATCGTCGCCCGCAGCCGCGGCGTCTCCAAGCAATTGTCCGACGGCGTCGGCTTCCTGATGAAGAAGCACAAGGTCACCGTCATTGCTGGCGAAGCCAAGCTGGCCGGCAAGGGCAAGCTCTCCGTCACCAAGGATGGCAAGGCTGCCGACTACACCGCCAAGAATATCGTGCTGGCGACGGGCGCGCGCGCCCGCACCATGCCGGGGCTGGAGCCCGACGGAAAGCTGATCTGGACTTACCGTGAAGCGATGGTGCCGACAGAATTCCCCAAGTCGCTGCTGGTCGTGGGTTCAGGCGCCATCGGCATCGAGTTCGCCAGCTTCTACCGCACGTTGGGCGCCGAGGTGACCGTGGTGGAAATCATGGACCGCGTCATGCCGGTGGAAGACGAGGAAATTTCCGCGCTGGCCGGCAAGGCCTTCACCAAGCAGGGCATGAAGCTCAAGCTGGGCACCCAGGTCACCGAACTGAAAAAGGGCGCCAACAACGTCACCTGCACGCTGAAAGACAAGGCCGGCAAGACCGAGAGCGTCACAGTCGACCGCGTGATCCTGGCGATGGGCATTGTCGGCAATGTCGAGAATATCGGCCTGGAAGCCGCGGGCATCAAAGTCGAAAAGACCCACGTCGTCGCCGGCAAGTATGGCGAAACCGGCGTCGATGGCGTGTGGGCCATCGGCGACCTGGTGGGCGCGCCCTGGCTGGCGCACAAGGCGATGCACGAAGGCGTGATCGTCGCCGAGAAGATCGCGGGCGTGAAGGGCGTGCACCCGCTCAACACATCGAACGTGCCGGGCTGCACCTATTGCTGGCCGCAGGTTGCCAGCGTCGGCCTGACCGAAGCCAAGGCCAAGGAAACCGGCCGCGAGATCAAGGTCGGCAAGTTCCCCTTCATCGGCAATGGCAAAGCAATCGCGCTGGGCGAACCCGAAGGTCTGGTCAAGACCGTGTTCGACGCCACCACGGGCGAGCTCTTGGGCGCGCACATGATCGGCGCCGAGGTGACCGAACTGATCCAGGGCTACGTCATCGCCAAGACCGGCGAGCTGACCGACCAGGAATTGGCGCACACCATCTTCCCGCATCCGACGCTGTCGGAAATGATGCACGAATCGGTGCTGGCGGCCGACGGCGGCGCGTTGCACATCTAAGAACCGGTTGTCATCCCCGGCTGAGCGCCGCATGCGGCGCGAAGGGAAGGGGATCCATGCACGTGCATGCGCAGACTGATCGATGGCTTCCCTTTCCTCGCCGCGCTATCGCGCGGCTCGCCGGGAATGACAGCGGTATTATTGCAATAGCTTTCTCACGTCTTCCGCGACCGCCGCCGTGTTGCTGGTGTCGGTGGTGACCAGGCGCGTGCGCCCCTCGCGGTCGAAGAAATAGACCGCGTTGGAATGATTGACCTCATAGGGCGGACCTTTGTCCACCGAATGAGCGATGCGGTAGGTGCGGGCGAGGTTGGCCAGGTCGTTGCGCCCGCCGCGCAGGCCCACCATCTGCGGCGTGAAAGCGGCAGCATAATCGCTCATCACCTGGTCGGTATCGCGGTCGGGATCGACCGTGACGAACAGGATGCGCGTGTCCGGGCTGTTCACCCTGGCCAGCGCGTCGGTCAGGTTGGCCAGCGTGCCGGGGCAGATGTCCGGGCAGTAGGTGAAGCCGAAATAGAGCGCCACCACCTTGCCGCGAAAATCCTCCGCCGTGACCGGTTTGCCGCTGGACGTCATGTGGAATTTCAGCTTGGGCATGCCGCCGGTGATGTCGGTCATGTGCCAGGGGGCTGCGTCCGAGCAGCCGGTCAGCGCCAGCGCGAGAAAAAGGGCGGGAAAAAGGCGAAATATCCGCATGGTCCGCGTCCTTATCACGCTTTGGCGCGCGCCGCCCAGCGGCTAAGTTCGCCCGCGATGATTGGACGCTTTTCCAAAGACTGGCTGTGGTACGGCGCGCTGCTCGCGCTGGGCGCCGTCATCTATTGGGTCTGCTACCACTATCCCGCCGACCTGCCGTTCTGGATGCCGTGGGAATTTTCCTGGCCGATCTATCTGACCACAGGGCTGACGCTGGGCTGGTTCGCGCGCGGGCTCAAGCGCCTGCCCAAGGACCAGCATCCGCCGCTGTGGCGCAATCTGTGTTTTGTTTTCGGCGTGTTCAGCTTCTGGGTCGTGCTGCAGACCGGCGTCGACTATTACGCCCAGCACATGTTCTTCGTGCATCGCGCCGCGCATTTCGTGCTGCATCATTTCGGCGCCTTCTTCATTGCGCTGGGCATGAGCGGGCCGGTGCTGCTGGCGGGCATGCCTGACTTCCTCAAACCGGTTGTCGCCTCGCGCCCGGTGCAGGTCACCATGTCCTTCCTGCAGCATCCGGTGATGGCGCCCTTCCTGTTCATCGCGCTGCTGTATTTCTGGATGATCCCGCAGATCCATACCCGCGTGATGCTGGACGCCTGGATCTACGAGTTCATGAACTGGACCATGGCCATCAACGGCGTGATGTTCTGGGCATTGATCCTGGACAGCCGCGCCAAGCCGCCCGCGCGCCTGTCGCATCTGATGCGGGCCCTGCTTATTTTGGTGATCGAGCTGCCCCAGATGGTGCTGGGCGCCATCCTGTCCCTGACCGAGCGCGATATCTATCCAGTCTATGAAATCTGCGGCCGGGTGATGGACATGACGGCGCTGAACGATCAGCATTATGGCGGGCTGATCATCTGGCTGCCCGGCACGCTCACTAGTTTCGCCGCCATGATCGTGGTGCTGGTGACCATGCGCCTGAACGAGGAGAAAGCAGAACGTGAAGCTCAAGCTTAGTCTTGCGATCCTGCTGGCCCTGACCGCGCCGGCCGCGGCAGCCACGGTCAGTGTCACCGATGGCTGGTTCCGCGCCCTGCCGGGCAAGTTGCCCGCGGGCGGCTATTTCAATGTCCACAACGCCACCAAGAACGGCGTTGCCATACTGGGCGTGCAGTCGGATGGCTGCAGCACGGTGATGATGCACAAGTCCAGCACCAGCGGCGGCATGAGCCGAATGGAAATGGCGGACAAGGTCGAAGTGCCCGCAGGTGGAAAGGCCAGCTTCGCGCCGGGCGGCCTTCACCTGATGTGCATGCGGCCCACCGCACTTATGAAGATCGGCGGCAAGGTGCCGGTGGTGCTGCAACTGTCTGACGGCACACGCGTGGCCGCAACCTTTGCCGTGCGCGGCGCCAGCGGGAAATAGCTACTCCGCCGCCAGTTCCGCGTAGCTGACATGGCAATGCCCGCCATGTTTGCGGAAATAGCGCTGGTGATGCTCTTCCGCCTTCCAGAAGGTGGGGGCGGGTTCGATCTGGGTCACCACCGGGCTTTTCCATTTGCCTGAGGCGTCCACCGCTGCCTTCTTCTCGGCGGCGATGCGGGCCTGTTCGGGGCCATGGGTGAAGATCACCGACCGGTACTGGGTGCCGAAATCCGGGCCCTGCCGGTCGCGGGTGGTAGGGTTGTGCATGCGGAAGAACAGGTCGACCAGCGTGCCGTACGTCACCTGAGCGGGGTCGAAGGTCACTTCCACCACCTCGGCGTGATAGGTGTCGCCGCCGCAGACCTGCTTGTAGGTCGGGTTTTCGCTGCTTCCCCCGGCATAGCCGCTGACCGCGTCGCTGACGCCGGGCACCTGCAGGAAGAAATCTTCCACGCCCCAGAAGCAGCCCGCGCCGAACATAGCCTTTTCCATCACCGGTCTCCGATTTTATGCCCTCATACTACGGCTGAGCGGCCCATCGGTTACATAGTGATCCCGGACCGCTATAGTAGCCCCATGCCTATTCCCCACCCCGACCATCTGTTCGACCGGCTGGTAACGCGCCTGCCGGGCGCGCCTGTCTGGGGCTGGCGCGCGGGCGCAGGCATTGGCTTGCTCGCCGCCGCCGCGACTATCGCCCTATGGCATTTTTGGGTGGGGGCCGTCGCTCTGCTGGCGGGCGTGCTGGCCGCCGGGACAGGCGAGGCGCTGGCCCGCCGGACCGGGCTGGCGGCCCTTCCGGTGTTGCCGCTGGTGCTGCTACTGATCCCGTTCGGCTTTGCCATCGCCGCGCCTGAGAGCGCCCTGGCAGCCATGTTCCTGATGCTGGCGCTCAGCGTCCTGACCGTGCTGGGCAGGGGGTATGTTTCTCTTGTCACCTGGCTAGTCGCAGCGACATTTCTGCTCGTCTGCATCTTCCCAAGTTACTTTAGCCTTCTGGCCTATATCATTGGGGTCATGGTGTTTATCGCGGCAGCGCAGGGCGTGGCGAGGGTGCGGGCGTGAAGGTCGTCATCATTGGCGCCGGCGTGGCCGGTCTGGGGATCGGCTGGCGGCTTTTGCAGGCCGGCGCGCAGGTCACAATCCTCGACCGGGGCCTTCCGGCGCAGGGGGCGAGCTGGGCCGCAGCGGGGATGTTGGCGCTGATCGCCGAGCTGCAGGAGGCCCCCGCCGCCGAGCGCGAGCTGGCCCTCCAGTCCAGCGACCTGTGGCCGGGCTTTGCCGCCGAACTGGAACAGGCGTCAGGCCTTGGCATCGGCCTGGTCCAGGGAGGCGCGCTGCTGCTGTCGGATGACGCTGCCCGGCTGGATGCGCTGGACGGGCGCGGCCAGGTGGTCGACGCCGCCGGGGCCCAGGCGCTGGCGCCGATGCTGGCCGCCGGCGTCACGTGCGGCTTGTGGGTGGCGGATGAGGCGCGGGTCGACAACCGGGCGCTGGGCGACGCGCTGACCACGGCCTTCCTGAAAGCGGGCGGCACGCTCCTGACGCAGGAAGCTGCGGTGACCATCGAAAGTCACAGTGGCGCCACCTCGGTGATGACGCCCTATGCCCGCCATTATGCCGACGCCGTGGTGATCGCGGCGGGTGCTTGGAGCGGACTGCTGGGCGACATTCCCATTGCGCCGGTAAAGGGGGAGATGATCGCACTGGCTCCGCCCGATGGCGAAGACCTGCCGGGTCCGGTGATCTGGGGCAACGGCGTCTATCTGGTGCCGCGCGAGACGGATGGCGAACGGCGCCTGCTGGTGGGCGCCAGCATGGAAGAGAAGGGTTTTGACACCCGGTTGTCCCCGGAGGTGCAGGACCGCCTGCGCGCCAGCGCCGAAGCGGTGATACCCACCCTGAAAAACTGGACGCTGACCGATCATTGGGCAGGCCTACGTCCCAAAAGCCCCGACGGCCTGCCGCTCTTGGGCGTGCTCCGGGACAATATTTTTGTGGCGGGCGGTCAGTTCCGCAATGGTATCCTGCTGGCGCCGGTGATCGCCGATGCGATGGCCGGGCTGGTGCTAGGCAAGAACAAGATCAATCCGGCCTTCGACCCCCGCCGTTTTGGATGAGGAGATTTGCATGACTGATTTCACGGTCGATCCGGTGATTGCGTCGCTGACCTACCAACTGGCCGACTGGCCGCTCAGCCGCGTCTTTCTCTACAATGACGCCCGGTATCAGTGGGGGCTTTTGGTGCCGCGGCGCGCTGGTGTCATCGAGATGTGCGACCTGGAGCCCGCCGACCAGCAGCAATTGATGAGCGAGATCGTCAAGCTGTCCAAGATCATCCGCACCCTGCCGGGGGTCGAGAAGCTGAATGTCGGCAATCTCGGCAACATGGTGCCGCAGCTTCATGTGCATGTCATCGGCCGCCGCAAGGGCGATCCCGCCTGGTCCGGCCCGGTCTGGGGCCATAGCGAGGCCCAGCCCTGGCCCCGTCCCGCCGAGGCCCCCCTGGCGCTGGCCCTAAAGCAGTAACCTGCCCGGTAAAGAAGGGTTAACCATGAAGCCCGACATTGCCCCCATGCAGGCAGAAGCCGCAGGGGCAGCAGACCGTTAATCCGTGCTGGCAGCGCTGAAACATGCGGCGGCCAGGACGGGGTCGGATTTCCATTATCTGCTGGGCACCGCGATGCGCGAGTCCAGCCTCAAGCCCAACGCGCAGTCCGCCACCTCATCGGCCACGGGCCTGTTCCAGTTCATCGAACAGACCTGGCTGGGACTGGTGAAGGAGCATGGCGCGCAGCATGGCGTGGGCAATCTCGCCAATGCCATCACCCGCGATGCCAATGGCCGCTACCGCGCCGATACTTCGGTGAAGCAGAACATTCTGGCATTGCGCAAATACCCTCAGCTTTGCGCCTTGATGGCGGGCGAACATGCCAAGTCCACGCAAGGCCAGCTGCAGGCCAGCCTGGGTCGTGAAATCTGCGGTGGTGAACTGTATGCCGCGCACTTTCTGGGGCCGGACGCCGCCACCAGGCTGATACGTCTGGCCGAAAAAGATCCCGGCGCCAGCGCGGCGGCGAACTTCCCGCAGGCCGCCAGCGCCAACCGTTCGGTATTCTATCACGCCGATGGCCGCTCCAAGTCGGCGCGCGAAGTCTATGACTGGGCGCTGCGCCAGCCGGGAGCCAAAGACACCATCCGCGTCGCCACGCTGCCGGACATCACGCCCGCGGCGCCCACGCCCGACAAGGCGCGTCCACATGTGGTGACGACGCAGAGTGACGAAATCGAGATACTGCTGGCGAGCGTGATGAACTGGCAGCCGCGCGGTGGTCAAAGGCTGTTCGGCCTGGGCAGCAGCGGTTCGACGCCCAGCTCCACGCTGTCCTTCGGCTCCAGCCGGCTCAGCCTGTTTTCCGACGCGAAGAAGTCTACGACTTCTTCTTAGGGTTCAGCGTTTCTTCCACCCGCGCATCCAGCTCGGCGCACAGCGTCTGGGCCATCTTGTCGTTGGTGTCCTGGATGCCCTGGCGGTGGATCACCTGGATCGCGTTGACATGGCCGTCCACCAGGCCCAGCGGCAGCGCCTGGCTGGCTGGCAGGTCGCCGATCAGGCGCGACAGCGATCCGGCGACGCGGGCTATCAGCGGGAAATTGAAGGTGGCGGCCTGGCCCTTGATGTCATGGGCGGCGCGCATCAGCGCATCGCGTGACGGCGCGTCCGGCGTCTTGGCGTAACGCGCGCGCACGTCGATCAGCGTCTTCACATCCGAAGCGATCCAGTCGGCGAACTCGGACTTCCGCGTGTCCAGCGCGCCTTCGGCGCGCTTCATCGCCGCCATGTCGATGCCGCCAAGCCCGCCGCCTACCTTGGCCTTGAGCATGTTGGGCGGCATGAAGAGTTCGATCGGTTGCTGGCGGCCGGCCATGGATTTACTCCGCTGCCTGTTGCTTGGTGTCGGCGCGGCGTTCGGGACCGCGATATTCGTCCACGCCGCGCCGGTGGCGGCATGGCCCGAAATAGGCGCTGGTGCGCACATAGGGGCGGTGATGCTCGATCACCGCCACCAGCTGCGACATCATCGTCTTGACCGATACGGGCTTGGCGATGAATTCGTTGACGCCGGCGTCGCGCGCCTGGCGCACATGGTCGATATGGGTGTGGCCGGTCAGCATGATCACGGGCACGAAGGGATTGGGAGTCGAAGGGTCGGTGTGGATCTTCTGCACCAGCTCGATGCCGGACATGCCTTCCATCACCCAGTCGGCCACAATCACGTCGGGATTGGACACGCGCAGCACCGTCCAGGCGCGGTTGCCGCTGTCGGCTTCATGGATCTGCGAAACGCCGAACGCCTGAAGGATCGTGACGACGAGTTTGCGCATGTGCGCATTGTCGTCCACGACAAGTACTTTCAGCCGGTCGAACCGATAGCCGCTCATTGCCCAAATCCATGCGGCCCCAGACATAGGGGCGTGCTTGCGCTAATTACATTAACGGGCGTTAAGGCTTAGTGAAATAAAGGGCTTTATGCGAGCGCGGCCGCACTTTTTTCAGTCCGAAAACTGCTCGGACAGGATGCGTTCGTCCAGGTTATGTCCGGCATCGTACAGCATGGTCATGGAGATGGACCGGTCCTCGGCGACGTCGACCGCGCTGACGTCGCGCACCTCGAAGTCGTCCGCCACGGCGCTGACCGGGCGTTTGACGCTTTCCAGGATTTCGAACCGCACCTTGGCGCGGTGGGGCAGCAGCGCGCCGCGCCAGCGCCGGGGGCGGAAGGCCGAGATGGGCGTCAGCGCCAGAAGCGCGGCGTCGATCGGCAGGATCGGGCCATGGGCGGAAAGATTGTAGGCGGTCGAGCCCGCGGGGGTGGCGACCATCACGCCGTCGCAGATCAATTCGGAAATGCGGGGCTTGCCGTCCACCATGATGCGGATCTTGGCGGCCTGGCGGGTTTCGCGCAGCAGCGATACTTCGTTGAAGGCCCGCGCCTCGGTAACGCCCGCTGCACCATGGGCCTGCATCTTGAGGGGGTGGATCTCGGCCTTTTCGGCGGCGGCCAGGCGTTCCAGCAGGTTTTCCTGCCGGTATTCGTTCATCAGGAAACCGACGGAACCCAGGTTCATGCCGTAGATCGGTTTGCCCTTGCCGGTGAAGGCATGCAGCGTCTGGAGCATTAAGCCGTCGCCGCCCAGCGCCACGATGACGTCGGCAGCTTCGGGGCCGACATCGTCATGGCGGGCGCGCATGTCGGCCAGTGCCTGTGCGGCATCGCGTGCGGCGGTGAAATGCAGCTTGGTCATGGCGCCAACCTAGCACACCAGCTCATGCGCGGGCAGGGGCCTGAAATGCTTCGATTACTGCGGAAGCGCGGTGCGCAACTCGTCCAGCGCGCTCTGGCGGGTGAAGCCGGAGAAGATCGTATCGGCGGTCTGCAGTTCGGCGCCTGTCAGGTTGGCGTTCAGCCCGCGCGCCTGGCGCGACAGGTTGAAGACGGCAGGGAACACCGAGCGGTCGATACCCGCAGCGCGGCAGGACAGCGCCACCTGCCGCCTTGGTAGAAAGCAGGGGGGAAGCGGTTGAGATCGACATCCAGCAGGCGGGCGAACGCGAGATCGAACAGGTCGAGCTGGCCCTGGCTGAGCACGCGCATCAGGAAGCCGGCCTTGAGCTGGCCGCTGGCGGCCATCTTTTCGATCAGCTTCTGGGCGCTGTCGGCGGGCGGGTCTTTTGGTCCCGGCGGCTCGCTCCTGAGCACCATCGTGGCCTTGGACAGGGACGCTTCGACATTCTTGGCATCGATATTGTAGTTGGTCTTGATGTAGGTCTTCAGCGCGTCCGATATCCATTCGCACATGTTGTTGGCGAGCTGTGGCGGCAGGTCGGGGCGGTAGATCAAGGGTTCCTGCAGCCCGGACATGCCGCGGGACTTCTGCACCAGCGTTTCACAACCGGCGGTGGAAATCTTGGCGGTGGCGTTGCGCACCAGCGCGACCAGCACCGCTTCCGCGTCGCATTTGGTCAGCGCGTCGGTGACCGGAATGCCGATATTCGGGCGGCCCGCGACGGCAACCTGATGGCCGATGCCGGCTTCGGCGATCATCTTCAGCACGTCGGATTCGGTCAGCAGCGGCGAGTTGATGATCAGCGGGCGGGCGACTTCGATGGAATCGTCCACCAGCAGTAGGATCAGGTCGTGCGGCGCGGTGGTGTCTTCGGCCAGGCGTTCGGCCAGGGCGATACGGATCGCCATTTCCACGTCACGGGTGAGGCGCTTGAGGATTTCGCGCATCAGTTCGCGCTCGCGGCTGTTCAGCCCTGAGACCTGAATGCGGTACAGCGAAGCAACAGCGAGGTAGATTTCCTCGCGGCTGGCGCCCGACTGCGGATTCATGGCGAGCTGGGCCAGGCGGCCCATGTCGCTCATGTCGTGTGCGGTAAGCCCCACGTGATTGCCCCTATGCCTCTAGCCGTTTTTTTGCGGCCATTTTCCGGGTAATTTTCTATCAGGGTGACTGTTAACAGCCGATTAAGTCTCTTGCCTTGGGGCATCGAACTGGTGTGCCTTTTCGTCCCATGAGTAGGCACAAAAACTTCATATTGGCCCTCGACCAGGGCACCACCTCGACCCGGGCAATCCTGTTCGATGCCCAGGGGCGTCCGGTGCGCAGCCATTCGCTGCCGCTGCGCCAGATTTACCCGGCCAATGGCTGGGTCGAGCATGACCCGCGCGAAATCTGGCAAGCAGCGCTGGCCTGCGCCAACGCAGTGCTGAAGGGCAGGGACGCCGGCGAGGTGGCCGCCATCGGCATCACCAACCAGCGCGAAACGTCGCTGGTCTGGGACGCCCGAACCGGGGCGCCGCTTTATAACGCCATCGTCTGGCAGGACCGGCGCGGCGCAGGACGCTGCGCGGCGCTGAAGAAACGCGGACTGGAAGCCGGGATCACGCGCAAGACCGGCTTGCTGCTCGATCCCTATTTCAGCGCTACCAAGCTGGAATGGCTGCTCAAGAACGTGAAGGGGCTTAAAGGTCGAGATATTCGCTTTGGTACCATCGACAGTTGGCTGATCTGGAATTTGACGCACGGACAGGTGCACGCCACCGACGTCACCAATGCGTCGCGCACGATGTTGTGGAACTTGAAGACGCGCGACTGGGACGCTGCGCTGCTCAAGCTGTTCGGCGTGCCGCGCGCCATCCTGCCGGATGTGCGCGAGAGTCGCGGCGATTTCGGAGAAACCGATCCCATGCTGCTAGGTGCGGCCATTCCCATCCTGGGGGTGGCGGGCGATCAGCAGGCCGCCAGTTTCGGCCAGGCTTGTTTCGCGCCGGGCGATGTGAAGTCCACCTACGGCACTGGCTGTTTCGCGCTGGTCAATACCGGCAAGACGGTGCCGCGCTCTCGCAACCGGCTTTTGGCGACGGCCCTGGCGCAGAAGCAATATGCGATCGAAGGCTCGATCTTCGTGGCGGGTGCAGTGGTGCAATGGCTGCGCGACGAGCTGGGCATTCTGGCGACCGCGCCGGAAAGCGAAAGCCTCGCCAAACGCGCCAAGCCGGCGCCGGGGCTTTACGTGGTGCCCGCCTTTACCGGGTTGGGCGCGCCTTATTGGAACCCGCAGGCGCGCGGCGCGATCCTGGGGCTGACGCGCGACATCGGCCGGCCGGAGATCGTCCGCGCCGCGCTGGATGCGGTCTGCTACCAGACCCGCGACCTGCTGGAAGCGATGCGCCGCGACATGGCGGCGGCGGGGCTTTCACGGTTGCGAGCGCTCAAGGTCGATGGCGGCATGGTCGCCAATGACTGGTTCTGCCAGCGCCTGGCCGACCTAACAGGGCTGCCGGTGGATCGCCCGGTGGTGACGGAAACCACCGCGCTAGGTGCGGCTTATCTGGCGGGTTTGGGCGCGGGGCTGTTTCGCAGCGAACGCGACATCGCCGCGCGCTGGGCGCTGGACCGGCGCTTTGTTCCCGCAATGAAGCGGGGGCAGCGAGACCTGCTGTACGAGGGTTGGCTAAGCGCCGTTACGCAGGTGCAATAAGTTTTTCCGCGGCCCTGTATACATTTACCCGATGAGAGGCGTTGACTTCCCCAGCCATCGCGCGTGAAGTCTGCCCATGCCCGGTAACGCTATCATTCTCGATTCTACAACGCTTTCCAGCAATCGCCGGAAACCGGAAAGCCTTGCCCGTTTGAAGCAGTCGGCGCGCAAACTGTTTGTCGAGCGCGGCTATGACGGCACCCGTCCGCAGGACATTGCGCGCGAAGCGGGGTTGGGACATGGCACTTTCTATCTGCACTATCCCGACAAGCGCGCCTGCTTTTTGTCCTTCGTCGAAGATGCGCGCGTGGAACTGGACACGCATGTCAGCGCCCATCGCCGCCCGGGCCAGACGCTGGAACAGCGTATTTCGGCCACGCTGCATGCGATCTACGATTATTCCGATCATCATCCCGGCGTGCTGCGCGCCGCCATGACGGATGAGGCGGTGATCGACGCCGAAGGCGTCGAAGTGCGTTCGCTTCTCACCCAATGGGGCGCGGAGTGGGCCGACATGGTGCGCGAAGCCTCGCGCGACGGCAGCGCCTGCCGATCCTATGATCCGGGCATTATCGGCCAGGCCATTGTAGGCGCGCTGCACCAGACCAGCCGCGAAGCCCATCGTACGGGCCGCTCACGCGCCCTGCTGGTCGAAAACCTCACCCGCTTTCTGACCCGCGCCCTGAAGCCGGACTGACCGCCGGCCTGTCGCCCTTGTCATCGGGCGGCCAAGATTCCAAAACGGGGCATGGACCTGTCTTCCCTTCATGCCAAGGCCGTGGCGGCGCATCAGCGTGGCCAGTTGGCGGACGCTGAGCGGCTTTACTTGCAGCTTCTGGCGGCGGCGCCCGGCAGCTTCGCGCCCTTGCATCTTCTGGGCGTGGTGCGGGCGCAGCAGGGCCGCAATGCCGAGGCGCTGGACCTGATCGGCCAGGCCCTGCAGATCAGTCCAGATACGCCCGAAGTTCTGCTCAACTACGGCAACGTGCTGAAAAACATGTGCCGCTTCGACGAGGCGCTAGCCAGCTATGATCGGGCGCTGAAAGTCCGACCCGGTTTCCCGGACGCGCTGTTCAATCGCGCAAATGCCTTGCGCGAGATGAAGCGGGGGGGCGAAGCCGTGGCCAGCTACGATCAGGTTTTGGCGGCGCGTCCGGATCACGAGGGCGCGCTCGTCAATCGCGGCAATGCGCTGCATGAGCTGGGGCGCGAGGTCGAGGCGCTGGCCAGTTTCGACCGGGCGCTGGCGCTCAATCCGAACAATGCCGAAACCTGGAAGAACCGCGGCATCACCTTGCGCGTGCTAGGCCGCTTCGACGAGGCGCTGGCCAGTTTCGACCGGGCGCTGATGTTTCGCCCCGGCAATGCCGAACTGCTGAACTATCGTGGTCATGCGCTGTGTGAAAGCGATCGGGTGGTGGAAGGCTTTGTCGTGTTCCGCCAGTCGGCCGAGCAGGCGATCGGCGCGGGCAGTGCCGCGCCGGCGGATGCCCCGCCGCACCGCCTGCGCCACGATACCGAGCAACAGGCTTGGCTGGGCAGCCGCGCCCGCATAGATGGCCCGCTTTTCCTGGACGGGGGCGACAAGCTGGCGGGCCCGGCGATCAATCCAGCCAACACGCAGAAAGTCACCGCCGACTGGCGCGCCAGCAACAACCAGCTCGTGGTGATCGATAACCTGCTGACGCCCGAGGCGCTGGCCAATCTACGCCGCTTCTGCCTGGGCTCCAATGTCTGGCGGCAGACTTATAATGACGGCTACCTGGGCGCGTTTCCCGAACATGGTTTCGCCGCGCCGCTGCTGGCCCAGATTGCGGATGAATTCCGCGACACTTTTCCGGCCATCTTTGGCGGCCACCCGCTGCGCTACCTGTGGGCGTTCAAGTATGACTCCAGCATGAGCGGCATCAAGATTCACGCCGATGAGGCGGCGGTGAACGTCAATTTCTGGATCACGCCGGACGAGGCCAACCTCGATCCCGAGCATGGCGGACTGGTGGTGTGGGATAAGGCCGCGCCGCTGGACTGGGATTTCGACAAGTATAACGGCGATGTGGAGTCGCCGCGCAAATTCCTCAAAGACGCCGGCGCCACCTCGGTCACGGTGCCCTACCGCGCCAACCGGGCGGTGATTTTCGATTCCGACCTGTTCCATGAAACCGACACCATCCGGTTCAAGGACGGCTATGAAAACCGCCGCATCAACGTGACGTTGCTGTACGGACGGCGCGGCAAGGGCTAGATCCTGACGGGCGGGCTGGCGCCTAAAGGTCGCTTAAATTTGTCCTTGAATTGCGCCTTTTGCGGAACCGCGATGGTAACGGGCTGTGCGTAACCTGTGCCGCAGGGAGTGGGGCACATGGGCGAAAACGATCAGGCCGACGACAGGACAAGGCTGCTGGCCAGCGCGCGGACGATACTGGCGCGGGGCGACAACAAATTCTCCATCGCCCTGCTGTGCGCCGAAGCCGGGGTGACGCGCGATGTCTTCCGCGCGCATTTCGGCGGCAAGGCGGCGCTGCTCGCGGCGCTGATGACGCCTGAGCCCGCCGAGCCGGTCGTGGCGGCGCCCGATGCCTGGCTGGAACGCCGGCTGCGGGTGTTCGAACGTGCCCTGAATGCGCTGGAGGCGCGGGTTGACGCGGGCGCCCGTGATCAGTCGGGCGTGATTGCAGCGCTGGAAGAAAAACGTTCGTCGCTGGGATCGCGCGAAGCAAATGATGCCAGCGAACCGGCTCCGCCTGCGCCCGAACCGCCGTCCGAGTCGGTCGCGGCCGTCGAGCCGGCCGTGGCACGCCAGGCCATGCCGCTGTTGCCGCCACTGAAGCAGCCTTGCGCGCCATTGCTGTCGCGGTCGGAAATGGCGGATGTGCTTCAGGCCGCGCGGGGCAAAACCCGGTTTGTGCCGGAAGAGGCCGCGCCGCGCGGCCATGCGCGGCTTCGCTGGCTGGCCATCGGGGTTCTGTCGCTGGCGGCGCTGTTTCTGTGCGCCGGGCTGATGCTGGGCGATACCGCCCGCGCGACCGCCGCCGATCTGGCCGGCAGCGGCACGACGCCGCGCAAGCTCGCGCCCGCGGGCTTGGCGCGCACCATCGCACTGGCCGATGTGGGCGATGCGCGTGCCCAGACCGCGCTGGCGGTGGCCTATCTGCGCGGTGCGACGATCGGTGAAGATTCCGCCGCAGCCTATCGCTGGAGCGTGTCGGCGGCGCGCGCGGTCCTGACCGGCATCGGCAATTCGCCCCATGCAGCAGCGTCTACCGCCAATGGCACCGTCATTGCCGTGGTGCCGACCGGCGGCATGCGTCACAGCCTGGCGCAATGGACCGGGGTGAATGCGCTGACCGCGCTCAGCCTCAATCTCAGCGGCAACAATTCCAACGTGCCGTTGCGCTGTGCCGTGGCGTCTTTCACGGCCAAGAATGGCCTTTTGACCTCGCAACGCTTCCTGATCGACACCGATCCGGTGCGCATCGAAGGCGGCGGCTTCATCAACATGCGGCAGGAAACGCTGAACCTGCGCGTCCAGGGCAAGCCCAAGAATTTCCAGCTCGTGCGCCTGCGCGCGCCCATCACGGTGCAGGGGCGCTGGGAGGCGCCGGTGATTGGCGTGGACGCAGGCGAGATCATTGCGCAGGGCGGCATCGCGGCGGCGCTGGGATTCCTGTCGCCGCTGGCTGCCATCTTCGCATTTATCGATCCCGGCCTGGCGGAAGACGCCAATTGCCGCCCGCTGCTGGCCGAAGCCCAGGCCAAGGGGGCGCCGGTCAAGACCTCCGCGATCCGCAACGCCCCGGCGCCGCGTAATTAGCTGTTGCCGAAAATCAAGTCCGGCCATGTCCAATTTATCCCTTGCGGTTGGACGGGCTTAGCCCATCTTTCGCCCCGGATATTTGAGGGTGCGCCCATGACGATTTTGAGAACGGTGCCGAAGCTGCTGGCAGCCATCGGCGTGGCCATGGTTCTGGCCGGCTGCGGCGTCAACAACATCCCCACCAAGGACCAGGCGGTGAAGGCCTCTTGGGCGAATGTGCAGGGCACCTATCAGCGCCGCGCCGATCTGATCCCCAATCTGGTCGCCACCGTGCAGGGCTATGCCGCGCAGGAAAAATCCGTGCTGATCGCGGTGACCGAAGCGCGCGCCAATGCGACCCGTGTCACCATCGATGCGTCCACCATCACCGATCCGGCCGCGTTCGAGCGTTTTCAGCAGGCGCAGGACCAGCTTTCTGGCGTTCTGGGCCGGCTGATGATGATCAGCGAAAGATACCCCGACCTGAAATCCAACCAGAATTTTCTGGCGTTGCAGTCGCAACTGGAAGGCACCGAGAACAGGATCGAGATTGCGCGCCGGGACTATAATGCGGCGGTGCAGGATTATAACACCGAGCTGGTGACCATCCCCGGTTCGCTGTGGGCGGCGACCTTCTATCGCTCCTACAAGCAGGCGATGCTGTTTGCAGCATCCGCGGCCGCGCAGAATGCGCCGGTGGTCAGCTTCCCCGGCGCGGCGGCCCCCGCACCCGAAGCGGCGCAACCCGGCACGGCGAAACCGTAACGCCCGATGCGGTTTCTTGCGGCGCTTGCCGCGCTATTCCTTCTGATAACACCCGTCGCGGCGGCGCCGACTTTCCCGGCGCTGACCGGGCGGGTGGTGGATCAGGCCAATATTCTTTCGCCGACGGTTGAAGCCGATCTGACCCAGAAGCTGGCGGCGCTGGAGGCGGGCACCTCGCGCCAGCTTGTGGTGGTGACGCTGGCATCGCTGCAGGGCTATGAGATTTCCGACTATGGCTATCAGCTGGGCCGCGCCTGGGGCATCGGCCAGAAGAAGCTGAACAATGGCGCGCTGTTCATCATCGCGCCCCAGGAGCGCGCCGTGCGCGTCGAGGTTGGCTATGGGCTGGAACCGATCCTGACCGACGCACTGTCTTCGGTGATCATCCAGAGCCAGGTGCTGCCGAACTTCCGGCAGGGAAATATGGAAGCCGGTGTGCAGGCCGGAACGGCGGCGCTGATCCAGCAACTGTCGCTGGAACGCTCGGAAGCCGAGGCCCGCGCCGCTGCGGCGGCCAAGCAGCGCGGCAGCCAGCAGGACGAAATACCCGACTGGCTGGCGATGCTCCTGATCCTGGGGGTGTTTGGCTTCATGTTCTACCAGTCCTGGGCCCATCCGGGACGACGTGGCGGCGGTGGCGGACCCTATTACGGCGGTGGCGGCTGGGGCGGCGGCGGTGGTCGCGGCGGCTTTGGTGGCGGTGGTTTTGGCGGTGGCGGCGGCGGCTTTGGCGGCGGCGGTGCTTCGGGGAGATGGTGAGATGCTGACGAAAGCCGATCAAGAACGTATCGCGGCGGCGATTGCGGGGGCCGAAAGCAAAACCGCCGGTGAAATTTTCTGCGTGTTGACGCGGCAGGTATCGCGCTACCGCGAGGTGCCGCTGTTGTGGGCGGCGCTGGCCGCGTTCGTTCTGCCGCCTATCCTGGTGCTGATTTTTCTGGAGCGGCTGGCGCTGGCCAGCATCTTTTCAAGCTGGACGGAAGATTCCGCCCGCGCCATGCAGGAGCTGATCCTGCGCGGCCTGACCACCTATGCGATCCTGCAACTGGGCGTCTTCCTGATCGTGGCGATCATTGTGGCGTTGCCGGGCGTGCGCAGCGCCCTGACGCCGCCCGCGCTCAAGCGCTACCGGGTACGGCAGGCGGCTCGACGGCATTTTGCTTCGGCTGGCGCGCGGCTTTCCAAGGACGAACCCCATGTGCTGATCTTCGCGTCCTTCCGCGACCGCAAGGTTGAGCTGGTGGCGCATTCCAACATTCACCAGATCGTGGGCGAGGGGCCGTGGAACGCGGCCATCGCGGCGGTGACTGACGCCATGTCAGCGGGTAAACCCGCCGATGGTTTCGTCAAGGCCATCGAGATATGCGGCGCGGCGCTGGCGCAGCATTTCCCGCCCACGGGCGCGCCAAAGAACCGGTTGCCCAACACCATTCTGGAGACCTAAGCTCCCGCGCAAATCCAAGGGCTTCAGCCCTTTGCGAAACAAAGGGAGTTTTTAATGACCATGCTGAGATATGCCGTGCCGGCTTTGTGTTTGCTGGTGGCGCCCGCTTTCGCGCAGACCGCCAAGAAAGTCGACACCATGCGGGTCGAGCGCCTCGATCCGGCGCTGGATGCGGTGATCGCGCCGGGCACGCGGGTGGGGCGCGTGGCGGGTGGTTTCGGCTTTGTCGAAGGCCCGGTTTGGAAAAACGGGCGGCTGTATTTTTCCGACGTCGCCCATAACAATATCCGCGCCCTGGACCGCATGGGCAATGTGGTGGTGGTGCTCAAGGCGTCTGGCGGGTTGACCAATCCGCCCAAGGGCTCCAACTCCGGCTCCAACGGGCTGGTGACCGACAAGGACGGCACCATTCTGCTGACGCGCATGGGCATCGGCACCATCGAGCGGCTGGATGACAAGGGCGGTGTCAAGCCCTTCATCTCCAAGTATGAGGGCAAGCGTCTCAACAGCCCCAACGATCTGGTGTTTTCGCGTGACGGCGCGCTGTGGTTCACCGATCCGTCTTTCGGGCTTCCCAAGATGGATGCCGACCCCAAGAAGGAAATGAAGTTCAACGGCGTCTATCGCTATGCCGGCGGCAAGCTGACGGCGGTGGTCACCGACATGACGCAGCCCAACGGGCTGGGTTTTTCGCCCGATGGGAAGACCTTCTATGTCGCCAACTCGATCCCGGACGCTTACCTGCGCGCCTATGACGTGGGCGCGGACGGCAAGCTTTCAAACATGCGCGTCTTTTATCGCTGGCCCAAGACGGGCGGCGACGGCGGCGTGCCGGACGGTCTGAAGATCGACAGCCTGGGCAATATCTGGGCGACCGGCGCCGGCGGGGTGTCGATCCTGTCGCCCAAGGGCAAGCTGATCGGCAAGATCGTGCTGCCGGAAGTGGTGGCCAACCTGGCTTTCGCTGATGACGGTAAAACGGTCTATCTCACCGCGACCAGCAGCGTGTACCAGCTCGGCATTCAGGTGCCGGGCCAGTTGCCGCTGTATCATCGCAGGTAGGATTCACCCGTTACTGCGCGTTGGCCGCCACGGACATGAAGGCCTTCTTGGCTTCCATGTCCTTGGCGACGCCGATCACCATCAGCTCCAGCGGGGCGCTGCCGCCCTTAAAGCTTTTGCTCTGACCGACATCGACCGGGATCGCATCGCCCTTCTTGATGGCGACGGTTTCGCCGTTCACGGTCACGCTGCCGTCACCAGAAATCACGTAATAAGCCTCGCTCATGTCGGAGGCGGTGGTGGACGCCGTGCTGCCGTTTGGCGCGATCATCACATGGTCGTAATAAGCCCAGGGCGAGAAGAAGATGCTGGGGCCCAGCACCCGGCGGCGGGTGACGCCGGTGCCGGTGGCGGCGGGCTTCAGCAGTGTCTTGTCCAGCTTCATAGTGACGAATTGCGGAATGGCGTCCTTGGGCGCGCCGACCCGGTCATCGCCCAGGTCGAAGGCATCATAGACCTTTGACGTGCCGACATTGATGTTCATCCACTCCACCGGCTTGTCGGTGGCATTGTAGATGCCATGCGAGGAGCCCATACGGTTGGGCGCGCCAGCCGGGCCCTTCAGGGTGGAGGTTCGGCCGTTCATGGTGAACTCGGCTTCGCCGTCCAGGATAACGAACATCTCTTCGCAGTGACTGTGGAAATGCTGGCCGATGCCGCCGCCTGGCAGAAGAACGCCGCGGTGCAGGAAGATGAAATTGGTCGAGAGCGTCTTGGCATCCATCAATCCGGCATAGCGCATCGAGCCCGCGCCCTTGTGCACCGAGGTGAGGAGGCGGGTCTTCTCCGGATCGTGATGGGTGATCTTCGAAGCAAGCTGGGCCTGGGCGGCAGTGCTGGCCAGCAGCAGGGCGGTCACGAGCGCAAGACGTTTCATCAGGCGGTTTCCTCTTCAAACGGTTTTTCGGGATGCATCAGGAAGGCCGTGATGGCGCCCAGCGCCAGCAGGCCCATCGACATCAGGAACGGCAGATACCAGTTGCCGGTGACGTCGATGACGTAACCGGCGACCAGCGGCGAGACGATGGCGGCAAAGGCCGAGCCGGTGTTCATCAGGCCCGAGGCGGTGCCGGCATAGCGCGGCGCGATGTCCATCGGCACCGCCCACATCGGCCCGATCACCAGCTCGGCGAAGAAGAATCCGCCCGACAGGCACAGCGCCACGATGACGGGGTCCGTGACATACAGGATCGGCACCAGCGACAGGAAGGCGCCGCAGAAGCCGAACACGGTGACGCCGACGCGCGCGGTGCGCAGGCTGCCGGTGCGCTTGAGTACATAATCCGACAGCACGCCGCCCAGCGTGTCGCCCACCACGCCCGCGAAGAAGGCGCCGGAGGCGAAGATCGCCGACTTGCGGATATCCATGTCGTAATTGGTCTTGAAGAACAGCGGCAGCCAGTTGAGGTAAAGCCACAAGGTCCAGCCGTAACAGAAGTAGGTCAGCGTCACCGGCCACATCCGCTTTACCAGCGGGCCCCAGGGCGTCTTGGGACGCTCGGTGGAGATTGCGCGCGGCTTGATCTCGTCCAGGTCTTCCTGGGTGATGTGGGGATGCTCGGTCGGGTGATTGCGGAAGTAGGCCACCCAGGCGAATACCCAAAGCAGGCTGACCGCGCCCAGCACGAAAAACGCCCCGCGCCAGGTGAAGGCCGCCATCAGGAAGGCAATCAGCGGCGGCGTGATCGCATTGCCCAGGCGGGCGAAGGCATGGGTGATGCCCTGTGCGAAGCCACGCTTGGCCGACGATGTCCAGTTCTGCATGGCGCGGGTGGCGGTGGGGAAGGTGGCGCCTTCACCCAGGCCCACCAGCATGCGCACCATGAACAGCGCCACCAGGCCATTTACGAAGCCGGTCAGCACAGTGGCCAGCGCCCAGACCATGCCGCACCAGAACAGCGTCTTGCGGGCGCCGAAACGGTCGCCGACCCAGCCGCCGATCACCTGGAAGATCAGATAGGGATAGGCGAAGGCAGAGAAGATCAGGCCAAGCTGGGTGTTGCTGAAGCCGAACTCGCCCTGAATTTCGCTGGCGGCGGTCGAGATATTGACCCGGTCGACATAGGTGATGAAGTACATCAGGCACAGCAGCCCCAGAACGACGTTCGGCGCGCTGAACAATCGCTGCTTCATCCCCAACCCCTGTGTGCGCCGGCCTGGCGCTTATGCGTTCTTAGGCCGAAAGGCGCTGTTTTTCGTTTCCGTCCGTGAAGCTTGTCATGGCGGCTGCGACGCCGCCAGCCTTGTGCGGCACGCCCGCGAGCTTGAGCGACATTTCGGTGGCGCACAGCGCCGCCATCAGGGTCAGCTCGTTGCAGTCGCCCAGATGGCCGATGCGGAACACCTTGCCCGCGACTTTTCCTAGGCCCGCGCCATAGGAGATATTGAAATTCTCCAGCGCGACTTTGCGGAAATTGTCGGCGTCATGACCGGCGGGCATCAGAATGCCGGTCAGGATGGGGGAATAGACCTTGGGGTCGACGCAAAGCACGTCCAGGCCCCAGCCCTTTACCGCCGCGCGGCAGGCTGCGGCCAGGCGCAGATGGCGAGCAAAGACATTTTCTAGGCCTTCTTCGTTCAGCATGGCAATGGCTTCCTTCAGGCCGTAAAGCAGGGTGCTGGCTGGCGTGTACGGGAAGAAGCCCTTGGCGTTGAAGGCGATCATTTCCTGCCAGTCCCAATAGGAACGCGGCAGCGTGTTGGTCTTGGATGCGGCGATGGCGCGATCGGAGACAGCGGTAAAGGAAAGCCCCGGCGGCAGCATCAGGCCCTTTTGCGAACCCGACACGATCACATCGGCATTCCAGGCATCGCGCGTCACCGGCGTTGAACCCAGCGACGAGATGGTGTCGACCATCAGCATGGCGGGATGCTTTGCGCTGTCGATCGCCTTGCGCACGGCGGCGATGTCGGACAGGCAGCCGGTGGAGGTTTCGTTATGCACCACCATCACGGCAGTGATCTTGTGCGCCTTGTCTTCGGCCAGCCTGGTTTCGATCGCGGCGGCATCCACGCCGTGGCGCCAGTCACCGGGAATGAAATCGACCTCGATGCCCCAGCGCGACGCCAGCTTCTGCCAAAGGGTGGCGAACTGGCCGGTCTCGGCCATCAGCACGTGATCGCCGGGCGACAGCGTATTGACGATGGCGGCCTCCCACGCGCCGGTGCCCGACGCCGGATAGATGATCACCGGGCCAGTGGTGCCGAACAACGGTTTGATACTTTCCAGCACCTCGTGACCCAGCTTCTGGAATTCCGGTCCGCGATGGTCAATTACCTGGCGGTCGATGGCGCGTTGAATACGCTCGGGCACCGGGCTGGGGCCGGGAATTTGCAGAAAATGCTGTCCAGAGGTCATGGCGTTCCTTCAGGCCCCGCAGGCTGTCATAATACCGTTGCTTTTAGCCCGGAACCGGCAAAAAGTCCGAACAAAATTCAATCAGGGACGATCCATTTCTCATGGCATTTGCCGCGCATCCGGGCCTTGAAAGGCGGCTGAAAGCCCATGTCTCCGGCGACGTGCTGTTCGACGCCTTTTCGCGCGGCCGTTACGCGACGGATGCCTCTCACTATCAGATCATGCCGGCGGGCGTTGTTGTGCCGCGCAGCATGGACAGCGCGGTGACCGCATTGGCGCTGGCGCGCGAAGAGGGGCTTGCCGTCACCGCGCGGGGTGGTGGCACCAGCCAGTGCGGACAGACTGTCAATGCGGGCCTCATCATCGACGGCTCCAAGCATCTCAACCGCATCTTGTCGCTGGATGTGGAAGGCCGCACCGTGACGGTGGAGCCCGGCATCGTGCTGGACGATCTCAATCGCCAGTTGAAGCCGCATGGCCTGTGGTTTCCGGTCGACGTTTCCACGGCGTCGCGCGCGACCATTGGTGGCATGACCGCCAACAACAGTTGCGGCGGCCGTTCCATCCGCTACGGCACCATGCGCGCCAATGTGCTGACCATTGATGCGGTGCTGGCCGATGGCAGCGCCCACCATTTTGGCGAAGTTGCACCCGACCTGTCGGATGTCGACTCCGCGCTGCGGCCACTGGCGCAGAAACTGATGGCCATCGGCACGCGCGAAGCGGGCGAGGTGGAATCCCGTTTCCCCAAGGTGCATCGCCGGGTCGGCGGCTACAACATCGACGCGATGAACCCGCGCCACAACCGCATCAACCTGGCGCATCTGCTGGTGGGATCGGAAGGCACGCTGGCCTATTCCACCGCCATCAAGCTGCAACTGTCGCCGGTTCTGGGCAAGCGCGCGCTGGGCGTCTGCCATTTCGGTTCGTTCCATGCCGCGATGGATGCCGCCCAGCACCTGGTGACGCTCAAGCCCATCGCGGTCGAGTTGGTCGATGACACCATGCTGGGGTTGGCGGCGGAGATACCGCTGTTCCACGCCACGCTGGAAGCGATGTTGCGCGGCAAGCCCCGTGCGATCCTGCTGGTGGAGTTCGATTCCGGCGAGGAAGAAAACCATCGCCGCATGGCTGCGCTTTCCCAGATGATGGGTGATCTGGGCGTGGATTTCTCGCATGGCGGCGCCAAGTGGGGTGGGGTGGTCGAGGTTTATGACCCGGCGCTGCAGAACGCCATCACCGAGCTGCGCAAGTCCGGCCTCAACATCATGATGTCGATGAAGGAGCAGGCCAAGCCGATCTCTTTCGTGGAAGACTGCGCCGTGCCGCTGCCGCACCTGGCGGAGTATACGGCCAAGCTGACCGAATGTTTCGAACGCAACGGCACGCGCGGCACCTGGTATGCCCATGCCAGCGAAGGTTGCCTGCATGTGCGCCCGGTTTTGAATCTGCGGCTGGAAAAAGACGTCAAGGCGATGCGCGCCATTGCCGAGGAAGCCTTCGAACTGGTGCGCCAGTACAAGGGCTCACATTCGGGCGAGCATGGCGACGGGCTGGTGCGCAGCGAATTCCACGAAGACATGTTCGGGCCGCGCCTGATTGCGGCGTTCGAAGAGGTCAAGGACACATTCGATCCGCAAGGCACGATGAATCCCGGCAAGATCGTGCGCAGTCCCAAATTTGATGAGCGCAGCCTGTTTCGCTATGCGCCTGACTACGAGGTGCAGGATTTCAAGCCGGCGCTGGACTGGTCGGAATATCCCGGCGCGATCGGCGGCTTCCAGGGCGCGGCCGAGCAGTGCAACAACAATGGCGCCTGCCGCAAATCCGAAGGCGGGGCAATGTGTCCGTCTTACCGTGTCACGCGCGACGAACAGCATGTCACGCGCGGCCGCGCCAACACGCTCAGGCTGGCGGTGTCCGGCCAGTTGGGGGCCGGGGCGTTTACCTCCGACGAGATGATGGAGACCATGCAGCTTTGCGTCTCCTGCAAGGCCTGCAAGCGCGAATGTCCCACCGGCGTGGACATGGCGCGGATGAAGATCGAAGTGCTGTCGGCGCGGGCGAAGGAGCGCGGCTACAGCCTGCGCGACCGGCTGATCGCCCATTTGCCGCGCTATGCGCCATTGGCCGCCAAGGCCGCGCCGCTGCTGAACCTGCGCAACCGCAGCGGATTTTTACGCTGGCTGTCCGAAGTCCTGATGGGGTTCAGCGCCAAGCGCGATCTGCCGCTGTGGCGCAGCGACCGGTTCGATGAGCGCGGCGCCAGCTTTGGTCCCGAAACTGGTCACGAAGTCGTGCTGTGGGCCGACAGCTTCAATGCGGCCTTCGAGCCGGAAATCCTGCGCGACGCCATCAAGGTTCTGACCAGTGCCGGTTACCGCGTGCATCTGGCCGCGCCGGCGGATGGCTCATCGCGTTCACTGTGCTGCGGGCGTACCTATCTGGCGGTCGGCAATGTGGAGGCGGCGAAAGCCGAGATGACACGCACACTGGCCGCGCTGGCGCCGTTCTTCGCGCGCGGCGTGCCGCTGGTGGGGCTGGAGCCGAGCTGCCTGTTCTCCTTTCGCGACGAGGCCATCGCCATGTTGCCGGGCGCGGACAGCAAACGCGCTGCGGCCCATGCCCTGCTGTTCGAGGAGTTCATCGCCCGCGAGGCGAAGGCGGGAAGGTTCAAGCCGAACCTGCAACCGGCGAAGTCTAAAGCCATGTTGCACGGCCATTGTCACCAGAAGGCATTCGGGGCGATGGGGCCGGTGGAAGAAGCCCTCAAGCTGATCCCCGGCCTGACGCTGGAGAAGATCGAATCGAGTTGTTGCGGCATGGCGGGGGCCTTCGGCTATCAGTCGGAAACCGCAGACATGTCCCTGGCGATGGGCGAGCTGTCGTTGCTTCCTGCCGCGCGCAAGGCCGATGCCGATACGGTGCTGGTGGCCGATGGCACGTCCTGCCGCCACCAGATCGAGGATGGCGCCGACCGCAAGGCGGTGCACGTCGCCAGCCTGCTGGCAGCGCATCTGGCGTGATGGTCGCCGCGCCGCGCTTGCAGGCTTCCAGCACTGGATTCTCGCCATGATTGCGCCGTTTTCGCATGGCTGTTTTCTGACCTTGAGCGAAACCAGCCACTAGAGAGTTTGAATGGACCCGCAGCGTTTGCTTGAGCAGTTTCTAGGTGCCGGTGGCCCGTCGCCCCTCGGCGGACAAAACTCCGCGCCGCAAGGCGATGCAGGCCCCTTGGATAAACTGCGCGGCGCCGCGGGAACACTCACCAGCGGCCCCATGGGTGGATTCGGGGGCGGCATGGCCGCGGGTGGATTATTGGGCCTGCTGGTCGGCAGCAAGAAGGTGCGAAAAATGGCCGGCGGCGTGGTTGGCTATGGCGGCGCCGCCGTGCTTGGCGCCTTGGCCCACCGCGCTTATCAGAACTGGCAGGAGGGAAAATCCGCGTCTCAAGCGCCAATGGCCACGCCGACTGATGTCACACAGGCCGCGCAATCCTTGGCGGCGCCCGGCGCTGATGGCAAGCCATTCACGCTCGGACTGGTGCTGACGATGATCGCGGCCGCGAAGGCCGACGGTCACATCGGCCCCGAAGAGCAAGCCTCGATCTTCGAGAAGATGGGTGCGTTGACGCTGGATGCCGAAAGCAAGGCCTTCATCTTTGATGCCTTGGCGCGGACCATTCCCCTGAGCGAGATTGTCGCCTTCGCAAAAGGGCCGGAACAGGCGGCGGAAATCTATCTTGCCGCGCGGCTCGCCATAGATCCCGACCACCCGGCGGAAACGGCCTATCTGGAAGCGTTGGCGCATCGGCTCCAGCTGCCTCCCGACCTGATCGCGCATATCGAGCATCAGACGGTCGCGTTGCCTGGCCCTGACGCGAAATAGTTTCGGGATCTGCGGGAAATGGTGCCGGCTACAGGACTCGAACCTGTGACCCCCTGATTACAAATCAGGTGCTCTACCAACTGAGCTAAGCCGGCCCGCTTGCGAAGCAATTAGCCACAGCGCCCGTTAATGGCAAGTTCCGGCTGCGGTGACGGCGATTTTAGTTATCGCCAGGGCCGTAATAATCCAGCGTGTGAGTCCAGCGCTTTTCCTCGCCCGGCGCCAGCTTGATCGCCATATAGGGCTCCAGGCTTAGTGTGGTGGGGATCGACCACCACAACAGCCGCGCGATCGGCAGGTCGGCGCGCAGGCGCAGGCCATAACCGGTCTTGGTGTTGGTGATGCGGAAGTCATTGTCGCTGGCGCTGTCGCCCCAGCCGGTGAGGTCGCTGGCGATCTGTTCCTGGCCCGTCATGCCGCGCAGATAGGTCATGCGCGCGCCGTCGATCTTGATGACGTCATTGGGCATCGGCCGGGCGTTGACCAGCTTGAAGGGCGCCACCAGCTCGATCGCCTCGTTGCCGGGGCTCAGGGTCGTGAAATGGTGGTTGTAGACCGTTGTGTCGATGGGCTTCCTGCCGGTGTTCTTAAGCCGCAC
The DNA here is from genome assembly GCA_903837555.1 of uncultured Alphaproteobacteria bacterium. Classification (GTDB taxonomy): domain Bacteria; phylum Pseudomonadota; class Alphaproteobacteria; order Micropepsales; family Micropepsaceae; genus Rhizomicrobium. The sequence goes on along the minus strand of CAILUV010000021.1, from coordinate 6,420 downwards.
TTCGATGGTCATCTGCGGCTTGCCCGGCACCATGGTGACGGTCTTGCTGTGGCTGTAGCCGTAGCCCGACGGATCGCCCGACACATCCTGGGTGAAGCGGATGCTGTTTGCGGTCACCCGCGTGCTGCGCCTGCCTTCGTTCAGGATCGGATAGGTGTGGAAGCGGTTGTAGGTATCGTTGTCGCGCTGAAGGATGCCGACGCCGATCTTCAGGAATCGCCCGCCGCGTCCCGCATAGTCGAAGCCATTTTCGCCGAATTCCTCTACCGGCCCGGCAGCGCTGTTGTTGTTGTGCGCCACCACTCCGTCTGCGTCATAGGTAAAGTTGCGCACATTGGGGGAGGTCTTGGCGAACCAGTAGCGGCCATAGTCATGCCCCTTATAGGTGACATGGGTAATCATGCCGGCATGGTCGAACCGAGTGGCGCGGTAGAAACCGAACTTGCCCGGCAGATAGACCTTGGCGCTGACGATGCCGTTGGAAATGGTACGCGAGGGCAGGTCATCCAAAGCGGTGGCCGGGCTGGTGCTGTTCGCCGGCGGTAGGTCGAACGGCGCGCTGCCCTGCGCATACACGGCGGCAACCGTGCCGGTCAGGATCAATCCCGCAATCGCAAATGTCTTCATGGCTTTTCCCCCGGTCCATAAAAGTCATAGGTGTACGTCCAGCGCTTGGTCTCGCCCGGCTTGAGCGAAATGGCGATGTAAGGCTCCAGGCTGTAATTGGTATGGATCGACCACATGTTGATCTTGGCGATGGGTTGGTCGCCGCGAATGCGCTGGCCAAAACCCGTCTTGCTGTTGGTGACGGTGAAGTCGTAATCGGACGCGCTTTTGCCGAAGCCATTCATCAGGCTCATGGTGGTGACGCCCGGCGGGATCGGCGCGATATAGCGGATGGTCTTGCCGTCCAGTTTCACCAGATCGGGCTGCAACGGCTTTTCCGCCGACCAGTTGAAGGGGGCGGTAATCACCAGATGTTCGCTGCCGGGGCTGAGCGTCAGGAAGTTGTGGTTATAGACCGTGGTGACGATGGGCTTGGCGCCCGTATTCTTCATCTCATGCGCCATGGTCATCTGCGGCTTGCCCGCCACCAGCTCCACCGTCTTGGTATAGTGATAGCCATATCCCGACGCCGTGTCGTTCAGGTCATGCACGAACCGGGCGCCGGTCTTGCTGGACGTGAAGCTGCGCGTGCCCTGGTTCAGCGCGGGCAGGGTGGGGAATTGCAGCGGGTTGTCGCTGTCGCGTGTGAAGATGCCGATGCCGGGTTTGAAGATACGCCCGCCCATGCCAGCCTCTTCAAAGCCGACAATGGCGAACTCCTCGACCGGCCCGCTGACGGCGCAGCAGGCAGTGACAGTGCCCGCCGGCTGGCGGCTCGTATCACGTGGGTCGATGACATACCGATCGAACCAGTAGTCGGTGTAATTCTGGCCGCGATAGGTAATATGCGCTAGCACGCCGGAATGATCGAAGCGCGTGCCCTTGTAGAGCGACTTTTCGCCCGGCGGATGTACCCGCGCCGAAATGAGGCCATTGCCGATCACCACATGGGGTGTCTTGTCCAGTTCGCGCGCAGGCGCGGTGCCCGGTTGCGCGAAAGCGGGCGAAGTCAGCGCCCACAGCAAAGCCGCAAGCGCTGCCCGGCGCATCACTTTTCTCCTGGACCAAAGAAGTCGTAGGTGTAGGTCCAGCGCTTGGTTTCGCCGGGCTTGAGCGCGATGGCGACATAGGGCTCCCAGCTCACATTGGTGCGGATCGACCAAAAGTTGATCTGGGCCAGCGGCTGGTCGGCGCGGATGCGCTGGCCGAAACCGGTCTTGGTGTTGGTGATGGTGAAATCATAATCGCTGGCGCTGTCGCCAAAGCCCGTGATGGGCGAAGTGACGCTTTCGCCTTCCTTGACGGCGCGCAAGTAGCGGAAGGTCTTGCCCTCGACCACCGCCGCGTCTTTGGCGAAGGCTTTCTCGGCTTTGATATCAAACGGCGCGGTGATGGTGACGTTCTCGTTGCCGGTGCCCAGCGTCAGGAAGTTGTGGCAATAGACCTTGGTATCAATGCTCTTCTTGCCGGTGTTGGTCAGCACATGTTCGATGGTCATCTGCGGCTTGCCGGGCGTTAGCTTGACCGTCTTCACATAAGAATAGCCGTAACCCGACGGATCGCCCGAAATGGTCTGGGTGTAACGCGCCTGTGTCTTGGTCGAGGTGAAGCCGCGCCTGCCTTCATTCACCACCGGATAGTTGTGCACATAGTCATAGGCGGGCGTGTCGCGCTTCAGGATGCCGGTGCCGATCTTGAGGAAATTGCCGCCCATGCCGGCTTCGTCAAAGCCGATGGCGGTGAACTCCTCCACCGGGCCCGGCGCGCCGCTGGCGGGATGCACGGTGACCTGGCCATCCTGCCAGATGAAATCGCGCACATGCGGCGAATAGCTGGAGAACCAGTACTGGCCAAAGTTGTGGCCCTTGTAGGTCGTCTGGGCGATCACCCCGGCGCGGTCGAAACGGGTGCCGCGATACAGGGCACCGGGACCGGGGATATAGGCCTTAGCGGTGATGATGCCGTTGGACAGGTCGCGGTGCGGTGTCGCATCCAGCACGCTGGCCGGAATGACGCTGGCGGCGGGCGGCGGGGCGGGTCGATTCTGGGCCATGGCTGCTCCCGTCAGGATGGCCGCCGATCCCATTGCCGCCATGGTGAAATTCCGCAATTTTCTGGTCATTCTATCCCCCTCGCTTCCCCGGCAGTCCCCTTGTATGAGGACTGGTCCCTTTTCCCGATATTGGCACTTATATAGCAGATATGAAAAGCATCCTCATCACCTCCGCTATTCCCTACGTCGCCGGGGTCAAGCATCTGGGCAATCTGGTTGGATCGATGCTGCCCGCCGACATCTTCGCCCGTTACTGCCGCAGCCGTGGCTATGACACGCTGGCGATCTGCGCGACCGACGAACATGGCGCGCCGGTGGAACTTGCGGCGCTGGAAGAGGGCACACCCGTCGCCGACTATGCCGCCAAGTGGCATGGCGTGCAGAAGACGCTGGGCGACCGTTTCGGCCTCGCCTGGGACAATTTCGGCCGCAGTTCGTCGCCGCAGAACCATGAGCTGACGCTGCACTTCGCGCGCCAGCTTTGGAAGAATGGCTTCCTGGAACTGCGCACCACCAAGCAGGCCTATTCGCCGACCGACAAGCGCTTCCTGCCCGACCGATACGTGATCGGCACCTGTCCACATTGCGGCTATAACCGCGCGCGCGGCGACCAGTGCGAGAACTGCACCCGCGTCCTGGACCCTATCGACCTGATCAATCCCCGTTCGGCGGTGTCGGGTGTTGCCGATATCGAGATCCGCGACTCCACGCACCTGTTCCTGAAACAGTCGCAGTTTGCCGATAAGCTGCGCGCCTGGATCGACAGCCACAAGAATGACTGGCCGTCGCTGGTGACCTCCATCGCCTACAAGTGGCTGGACGAGGGCCTGCAGGATCGCGGCATCACCCGCGATCTGGAATGGGGCATTCCAGTGCCTGACGACATCGCGAACGGCGAATTGAAAGGCAAGGTCTTCTACGTTTGGTTCGATGCACCCATCGAATATATCGCCGCCACCAAGGAATGGGCCGACAAGAACGGCAAGGGCGATGCCTGGAAAGACTGGTGGTACGGCGACGCGGCCAAGGATGTCACCTATTGGGAGTTCATGGGCAAGGACAATGTGCCTTTCCACACGGTGGGCTTTCCCGTCACCATCATGGCGTCCGGTGAACCCTGGAAGCTGGTCGACCGTCTGAAGGGCTTCAACTGGCTCAATTATGACGGCGGCAAGTTCTCCACCTCCGGCAAGCGCGGCATCTTCATGGATGCGGCGCTGGATGTCGCCCCGGCGGACTATTGGCGCTATTATCTGATCGCCAACGCGCCGGAAGGCAGCGACAGCAATTTCACCTGGGAACATTTCGCCGGCGTCATCAACAAGGACCTGGCCGACGTGCTGGGGAACTTTGTCAATCGCGTCACGAAATTCTGCGTCGCGCGGTTCGACGGCCAGATGCCGGGCGAGGGCGAGTATGGCGACGACGAGAAGGCGCTGATCGCCGAACTCGACAGGCGCATCGCACAGTATGCGGAGCACATGGAGAATGCGGATTTCCGCAAGGCGATGGGCGAGATGCGCGCCATCTGGGTGGCGGGCAACGAGTACATGACCCGCGCCGCGCCCTGGACGCACATCAAGACCGACCGCGCCAAGGCGGCGGTGGGCGTGCGCATGGGCCTGAACCTGATCCACCAGTTCGCGCACCTGCTGTGGCCGGTGATGCCGGACTTCGCCAAGACCATCCATGAATGCATCCAGCCCGTCGGCTATCGCGGCGGCATCATTCCGTTCCCTGGTCCCATGGCCGAAGAGCTGGACGATCTGACGCCGGGCCAGCCGATCAAGGCGCCCGAAGCGCTGATCGCCAAGATCAGCGACGAGCAGATCGAAGAATGGAAAGCGCGTTTTGGAGGCGCATCATGACCACGGAAGACGACATCCTGGCAGCGCTGGACAAGCCGCGCGCGGTCTATTCGCTGCTGAAGATGCTGGAGCCCAGCAGCAAGAGCACCGATCCCTTGCAGGACCAGTTGATGCGCATGCGTGCTGCCGGAAAAGTGAAGTTCGACATCAAGTCAGGGCTTTGGAGCAAAGCCTGAACGTTTGGGGTTTCCTGTGTCGGCCGGGCGCGTCGCCACCCAGATGATATGGCGGACGCCGCGTCCCTTGTTGGCACGGGCCTTCACTTCCTCGACGGCGAACCCTGCCTGTTCCAGGCGGTTGACGAACGCCTTGCTCGGCGCTGCCGACCACACCGCCAGCATCCCGCCTGGCCGCAGCGCCTGACGCGCAGCTTTCAGCCCGCGAAAATCATACAGCCTGTCATTTTCCGCGCGGCTTAAACCGTCGGGGCCGTTGTCGACGTCCAGCAGGATCGCATCGAAACTGCCGCGCCCGGATTCAATCACGCTGCCGACATCGGCCTCGTGAACCGTGACCCGGCGATCGCTGAGACCGCCCCCGGTCAGTTCCGCCATCGGTCCGCGCGCCCATGTCAGCACGGCGGGCACCAGCTCCGCCACGATCACCTGCGCGTCGCCGCCAAGCCCGGCCAGTGCCGCCCGCAGCGTGAAACCCATGCCGTATCCGCCGATCAGCACGCGCGCATTGCGGCGGCCGCGCAACCGCTCGCATGCCACCTCCGCCAGCACGATCTCGGAACTGCTCATGCGGCTGTTCATCAGCGGCGTGGCGCCCGCCATGATCGCGAACTCGGTGCCGCGCCGCATCAGCTTCAATTCGCCGCCACCGCCCGGCACGGCGGCGGTATCCAGATGTATCCAGGGAATCATGCAACTGTCCTAGTGATCTGGCCGGGGCGGGATATGGAATACCGGCAGGGTGATCCGGTGGCGGATCGAAGCGATGCGGATCAGCGCGATGGTCGCGATCCCGGTGATGCTGGAAAGTTCTGGCGGAATGCCAAACGCGGCCAGCAGCAGATGAACGCCGATGCCGGCCAGGCAGGCGGTGACATACAATTCCGACTGGCGGAAAATCAGCGGCACTTCCGCCACCAGCACATCGCGGATCAAACCGCCGGCACAGCCCGTCAATGCGCCCATGATCACGCAGATGAAGGGCGACAGCCCCGCGGCTTCAGCGATGCGCGCGCCCGCGATGCTGAAAAAGGCCAGGCCCAGTGCGTCGGCATATTGCAGCGCCTTGTCGGGCGGCGGAAAGCGGCGCACCCACAGCCAGGTCGCTGCCGCTGCCGCGATGGAAGCGCCGATGAAAGACGGATCGGAAATCCAGAACACCGGATGGCGGTCCATCAGCACATCGCGCAGCGTGCCGCCGCCTGTGGCGGTGACAATGGCCAGCACCATCACGCCGATGGGGTCGAGCGAGCGCCGCCCGGCCGCCAGCGCGCCGCTGGCCGCGAAAACGGCGACACCGGCCAGGGTGAGAATTTGAGTCAGCGACATCGCCGGCAGTCTATACGGATTGCCCGTCGGAGGGCAGGCGGCCGGATTAAACGGTCAGCGGCTCCCAGCCGTTCTGGCCCAGTGCTTCCAGCGGCGCGAAGCGGACTTTGTAGTCCATCTTTTGGCTGCCGCGCACCCAATAGCCCAGATAGACATACGGCAGTCCCGCTTCGCGCGCCGCGCGCACATGATCCAAAATCATGTAGGTGCCGAGGCTTCGCGCTTCCTCGCCGGGATGGAAAAAGCTGTAGACCATCGACAACCCGTCTTTCAGCCGGTCGGTGAGGGCGCAGGCCAGTAGCGCGCCGCCGGGCGCGCGATATTCGATGATGCGGGTATCGACAGGGGTTTCTTCCACCATGGCGACATAGTCGAACAGGCCCATGTC
>CAILUV010000020.1 GCA_903837555.1 uncultured Alphaproteobacteria bacterium | reverse complement strand
TTGCCCTGTGCCAGCAGCACATCAACCTGCCGTAGCTTCCCAACTATCTCTTCAGCACTATGCCGTTTCCTAGCCATTCCCCTTCTCCTCCGTGGTCAAAACCATACTTCAGGTCGGACCACTTCAAAGGGGGCAGGCCACGCCAGAACAGCCTTTTGGGCTCTTTAACCAAGCGGAACAGCCATTCCAGGCCTGCCGCCTGCATCCATTCGGGCGCGCGCTTGTAGGCGCCCGTGATGAAATTGTAACAGCCGCCGCAGGTCACCAGCCAGCCGGCGCGCAGGCGGGTCTTGTTGCGGACCGCGAATTCATACTCGGTGGGGACCGACAGGCCGACCCAGATGACGTCCGGCTGGGTCAGGTTGATCTCGTCGCAAATCTCGTCTTCCTCGTCGCGGCCGAAATAGCCGTGGCGGCGGCCCACGATCTGCAGGCCCGGATAGGTTTCGCGCAGCACGCGCGCAGCTTCGGCATTGGCTTCCTCGGTGGCGCCCAGCAGGAAGAAGCGCAGGCCGTGCTCGACCGCGACCTTCGAAGCGTCATGGATGAAGTCGGTGGTGGCGCTGCGCTCGGGGATCGGCGTCCTGGTCAGAAGGCGCGAGGCGAACACCGCGGCCTGGCCATCGGCATGGATGATGTCGGCCTGTTCAAAGGTGAAGCGGAAGGCTTCGTCCTGCGCCGCCAGCGCGATGGCATGGCCGTTGGAGGCGAACACCAGCTTGGGATGAGGGTTTTGCTGGGTGCGCGCGTCCAGGCAGTCCTGCACCATCATGCGCGAAAGACCGTCGCGGGACAGGCAGGCGGTGGCCAGGCCGCCGACCGTGACTTCGGTGTAGGAATCGTTGGCGGCGGTCAGCGCCTGGCTTTTGGGCGCTTCATATTCAACGGGAAGGGCGATGGCGAGCGCGTTCATCAGTGTGCATTCCGCGTGCGAAGAACTTCCAGCGGCGTCTTCGCCAGAACCAGAAAATCCAGCGTCAGGCTCTGGTTTTCGACATACCAGGCGTCCAGGTCCACGCGCGCCTGCATGTGCGCGATGGTGGGGGTTTCGCCACGGGCGCCATTCACCTGGGCCCAGCCGGTGATGCCCGGCTTGACCTGCTGGCGCAGGTGATAGTTGGCGATCTCGCCGCCATAATATTCGTCATGAGCCACGGCATGGGGGCGCGGGCCGACCAGCGACATGTCGCCGGCCAGCACGTTGAAGAGCTGCGGCAGTTCGTCGAGCGACAGTTTGCGGATGACGCGGCCGACGCGGGTGATGCGGGCATCGCCCTTGGCGGCCTGCTTCACGTCGGCGCCGTCTTCCATCACATGCATGGAGCGGAATTTCAGGATCGGGAAAGTCTTGCCGTTCAGGCCGGTGCGGCGCTGGGCAAACAGCAGGGGGCCGCGCGAATCCAGCATCACCGCGATGGTGACCAGCGCCAGGATGGGCGAGAGCAGAATGATCAGCGAGAGAGAAGCGACGATATCCAGCACGCGCTTGGCGTCCACGCCTTCGGCCTGGGTGTCGGCCGATGTCAGGGCGAAGCCGTCAAAGGCGGGGAAAACCGCCTTCATCATCGTTTCGGAAGTGTCCTGTGCGCTCACGTTCAACCCGGGGCTTGGGGCTTCTGGGTCGGGCGTTGCAGGAGACAGGCCAGTGAAATGGCAGCGTTGCGCGCTATTTCGGGACGCAAACCGCCCCAAAACGGGGGTTAACGGGACAGGGGCGGGTGTTAACCAGCCCCGCTGGTCCCATTTTGGAGCTGCGCCGGGCACACTTTGCAGTCCGCAGGCCAAATACGGCCCCGGATACAAATATTAATATAATAGAATCAGTATCTTAGAGCGCGAACCGGGCGGCGAAGGCCGGGAAACCCAGGATGGCGCAGGCCCAGACGATCGCCGACGGGATGCTGACCGCCATGAAGCGGCGAAACTCCATTTCCGACATCCCCGCCACCAGCGGCACGGTGGCGCGCAACGGTCCCAGGAAGCGGCCGAAGAACACCGCCCACAGGCCCCGGCGATGAAAAAATTGTAACGCCTTTTCCAGTTCGGCCTCGAACTTGCGGAAGGGCCACATGTGCAGGATCTGGTGATGGAAGCGCAGCCCCAGGCCCCAGGCGATGACGTCGCCGCTCAAGGCGCCCAGCACTGCGCCGGCGATGGCCGGAAACAGGCCGATATCGCTGGCTCCGATGACACCGCCCAGCGCCACAAGGATCGCAAAGCCGGGGACCAGGATCGACAGGCCGACAAAGGACTCCGCGAAGGCCACGAAGAAGGCGATGGGAAAGCACCACAAGGGATGCGCCTGCGCGATCTGCGTCACCCAGATGCGGGCATCCTGGGCGAATTGGGCAGACCAATGTAGGAAATCAGGAAACATGCGCTGGAACTTAGCGCGACTCGTTCGCATCTGCCATGCCTGCCCGGCACAATTCCGACAAAATTTTCAACGGCTTGGCGTCTATATGAGCCCCTGCTCGTTGCGTTATAAGTTCATCGCGGGTTCAGCTTCGCGGTGCTAACCCATTCGACATATTGAATCATTATTCGGTTCCGGCCCTTTGCCTTGCGACGGAAGTAATCTGTGATGAACATCGACCGCTCTCGTGATGAATTTCGCCGCGCCGATGCTGCCGGCAAAGGAGGCGTGGGCCGCGCCTGGGACGGCGTGAAGCGCTGGTCGGGCGCCAATCCGCGCCTGTCGCGCGTGGTGTGGTTTGCGGTCGGTCTTGGTCTGCTGGCGCTTTTGATCTGGGCCATCTATCCGTCCAAGAGCGACAGCCGCCGCGGAATGATGAACCAAGGCGCGCAGCCGGTCGGCGTGGCGCGCGTGATCTCGGGCGACGTCAACGTCACGCTGAACGCGCTGGGCACCGTGACGCCGCTGACCACCGCCACCGTGCGCCCGCAGGTGGGCGGCATGCTGGTGAAGATCAATTTCACGGAAGGCCAGATGGTCAAGGCCGGCGATGTGCTGGCCCAGATCGATCCGCGCCCCTATCAGGCGGCGCTGGACCAGGCGCGTGGTCAGCTTGCGCGCAACGCCGCGACGCTCGCCAACGCCAAGGTCGATCTGGAACGCTACAAGGCGCTGCAGGCGCAGAACGCCATCGCCGCCCAGCAGGTGTCGGCGCAGGAAGCGCTGGTCAAGTCGACCGAAGGCATCGTGATTTCCGACCAGGCCAATGTGCAGACCGCGCGCATCAATCTGGGCTACACCAACATCGTGTCGCCGGTGGACGGGCGCGCCGGCATCCACCTGGTCGATATCGGCAACATCGTATCGGCGGGCCAGTCCAACGGCATCGTGGTGGTGACACAGCTCGATCCCATGTCGGTGCTGTTCACGATCCCCGAAGACAATATCCGCACGGTGCTGGAGCGGGTGAACTCCGGCGCGGTGTTGCCCGTCGAAGTTTATGACCGCAGCCAGACCAACAAGATTGCTTCGGGCGTGCTGTCGGCGGTGGACACGGTGGTCGATCCGTCGACCGGCTCGGTCAAGCTGCGCGCCATGTTCGACAACACGGACCGCAGGCTGTTCCCTGCCCAGTTCGTGAATGTCCGCCTGCTGGTCAATACGCTGAAAAACCAGACGACCGTGCCCGTGCCCGCCGTGCAGCGCGGCGCCGATGGCGCCTATGTCTTCCTGGTGCGGCCCGACAAGACCGTCACCCAGCGCAATGTGCGCATCGGCATCCAGGATGGCGACAAGATGCAGATCCTGTCCGGCCTGGCCGCCGGCGACACGGTGGTGGTGGACGGCGCTGACCGTCTGCGCGACGGCGCCGATGTGGAAGTGCCCGACCTGAAGGGCCAGATTGCCGCGCCTTCGGGCGGCACGGCGGAGGAAGCCGCGCGCGCCATGCGCCGCGCCCAGATGCAGGAAGCCATGACCAAGGCCTGCAGCGTCGACATCAAGCGCCATTGCGCCGACGCCGCCGATGCGCGCGCCAGCCGCATGTGCCTGTTCCGCAATCGCGACAGCCTCAGCGCCGACTGTCAGAAGGCCATGTCCCAGATGCGCCAGGCCGGCGGTGGCCGCCGTGGCGGTGGTGGTGGTGGCGGCGGCGGTGGTGGCGGCCATTGAGCGGCGACACGACCGATCCCAACGACAGCTATAGCGGCGCCAATCCCAGCGCGCCGTTCATCCAGCGTCCGGTAGCCACGACGCTGCTGATGATCGCCATCCTGCTGGTGGGCTTGTCGGGCTACAAATTCCTGCCCTTGTCGGCGCTGCCGCAGGTCGATTACCCCACTATCCAAGTGCAGACCTTCCTGCCCGGTGGCAGCCCCGAAGTGATGGCCACATCGGTCACCGCGCCGCTGGAACGCCAGTTCGGCCAGATGCCGGGCCTGAAGGAAATGTCGTCGGTGTCGTCCGCCGGATCGTCGGTGGTGACGCTGCAATTCGATCTGGCGCTGAGCCTTGATATCGCCGAACAGCAGGTGCAGGCAGCGATCAATGCCGCCTCCAACCTGCTGCCCGGTTCGCTGCCCGCGCCACCGATCTATAACAAGGTGAACCCCGCGGATGCGCCGGTCATCACCCTGGCGGTGTCTTCGCGCACGCTGCCCATCACCCAGCTCGTCGATCTGTCGGAAACCCGCATCGCGCAGAAAATCTCGCAGCTTTCCGGCGTGGGCCTGGTGAGCATTTCGGGCGGCCAGCGCCCGGCCGTGCGGGTGCAGGCGAACCTGCAGAAGCTGGCGGCGCTGGGCCTGAACATCGACGACCTGCGGACCACGGTGTCGAACAACAATTCCAACTCGCCCAAGGGCAGCTTCGACGGCGCCTTCCAGTCCTACACCATCAACTCCAACGACCAGCTCCAGACGGTCGAGGACTATCGCAGCATCGTGGTGGCCTTCCGCAACGGTTCTCCCGTCTATCTGAAGGACGTCGCCAACGTTGTCGACGGGGCGCAGAACAACAAGCTGGCAAGCTGGGCCAACAATGGGCCGGCGGTTCTGATCAACGTGCAGCGCCAGCCCGGTGCCAATGTCATCGCGGTGGTGGATTCCATCAAGGAACTGCTGCCGACCATCAAGGCGGGGCTTCCCGCCTCGGTCGATGTCGTCACGCTGACCGACCGCACCGAAACCATCCGCGCCTCGGTCTCGGACGTGCAGTTCGAGCTGATGCTGGCGGTCGTGCTGGTGGTGCTGGTGATTTATGTCTTCCTGCGCAACCTGCCCGCGACCTTCATTCCGTCGCTGTCGGTGCCGCTGTCGATCATCGGCACCTTCGCGGCCATGTACCTGCTGGGCTATTCGCTCAACAACCTGTCGCTGATGGCGCTGACGATATCGGCGGGCTTCGTGGTCGATGACGCGATCGTGATGATCGAAAACATCATGCGCTACATTGAAAAGGGCGAAACGCCCTACAATGCCGCCATGAAGGGCGCGGGCGAGATCGGCTTCACCATCGTGTCGCTGACCGTGTCGCTGATCGCCGTTCTGATCCCGCTGCTGTTCATGCAGGATGTGGTGGGCCGCCTGTTCCGCGAATTCGCGATAACGCTGTCCATCACCATCCTGATTTCGGCGGTGGTTTCGCTGACGCTGGTGCCGATGCTGTGCGCCAAGCTGCTGCGCAGCCACAGCGTGGAAGCCAAGAATGAGAACAGCTTTCAGCGCCGCACCGAATATTATTACGACCGCATGGTGGCCGGGTATGACCGTCTGCTGCTGTGGGTGCTCAAGCACCAGCGCCTGACCTTGCTGTCGGCTGTGGCGACGCTGGTGCTGACCGTGGTTCTTTATATCGCCATTCCCAAGGGCTTCTTCCCGGTGCAGGACACCGGCTTCATCCAGGCGATCACGGAAGCCGGGCCCACCACCAGCTTCGAAGCCATGGCGACGCGCCAGCGCAAGCTGGCCGAGACCTTCCTGAAAGACCCGGATGTGGCAAGTCTGTCTTCCTTCATCGGGGTCGATGGCAGCAACCACACGCTCAATGCGGGGCGCATCCTGATCAACCTGAAGCCCAAGCGCGACCGCGACGGTGTGCAGGCGGTGATGGCGCGGCTGAACCAGCATGCCCAGAGCGTGCCGGGCATGACCTTCTATCTGCAGGCGGTTCAGGATCTGACCACCGACTCCGTGGTGTCGCGCGCGCAATACCAGTTCGTGCTGCAGGCCGCCACGCAGGCCGCGCTGGACCAGTATGTGCCCGAGCTGATCGCCCGGCTGCGCACTGTCCCGGAAATCCGCAACGTCTCGACCTCGTTCCTCGACAAGGGCCTGTCGGCCTATCTGGTGGTGGACCGCGACACGGCCGCCCGGTTCGGCGTGACGGCGGCGACCATCGACAATGCGCTGTATGACAGTTTCGGCCAGCGCATCATTTCGACCATCTTCACCCAGTCCAACCAGTACCGGGTGATCCTGGAGGCCGATCCGGCCGTGCACAATTCGGTACTGTCGCTGAACGACATCTATCTGCCGACCTCGGGCGGCGGGCAGGTGCCCTTGTCGGCCATCGCGAAAACCGAGCAGCGCACCACCCAGTTGCAGATCGACCATCTGGCGCAGTTCCCCTCGGCCACCTTCTCGTTCGATGCGGCGCCGGGCGTGGCGCTGGGTACCGCCGTCGAAGCAATCCGCGACGCGCAAGCCGAGCTGACGGCGCCGCCGGGCGTCACCACCCAGTTCCAGGGTTCGGCGCTGGCCTTCCAGGCGGCGCTGGGCAACCAGGTGCTGCTGATCATCGCCGCCATCATCACGGTCTATATCGTGCTGGGCGTGCTGTATGAGAGCTTCATCCATCCCATTACCATCCTGTCCACCCTGCCGTCGGCGGGTGTGGGCGCACTGCTGGCGCTGATAATCGCGGGCCACGACCTCAACATCGTGTCGATCATCGGCATCATCCTGCTGATAGGCATCGTCAAGAAGAACGCGATCATGATGATCGACTTCGCGCTGGACGCCGAGCGCAACGAAGGCAAGACCCCCACCGAAGCCATCTACCAGGCGGCGCTGCTGCGTTTCCGCCCCATCCTGATGACGACGGTGGCGGCGCTGTTCGGCGCCCTGCCGCTGATGCTGGGCACCGGCATGGGATCGGAGCTGCGCCACCCGCTGGGCATTTCCATCGTTGGCGGTCTGCTGGTCAGCCAGTTGCTGACCCTGTTCACCACGCCGGTAATCTACATTTACTTCGACCGGCTGGGCGTGGACTTCCGTGCCTGGCGCGCGCGCCGCCGGGGTGGCGCGGAAGTGCCGGAGCCCGCCGAATGAATTTCGCCGCGCTCTTCATCCGCCGCCGCATTGCCACCACGCTTCTGGCGCTGGGTTTGGGCATGGCGGGGATGGTCGCGTACACCCTGTTGCCAGTTTCGCCCTTCCCCAATATCGACATTCCCACCATTGTGGTGAATGCCTCGATGCCGGGCGCCAGCCCGGAGATTATGGCCTCCAGCGTGGCCACGCCGCTGGAACGGCACCTGGGCACCATTGCGGGCGTCGACGAGATGACGTCGCGCAGCAACGTCAATTCCACCCAGATCGTGCTGCAGTTCGACATCAACCGCGACATCAACGGCGCGGCGCGTGACGTGCAGGCCGCGATCAATGCGGCGCGGGCGGATTTGCCCGCTGCGCTGCGGTCCAATCCGACCTACCGCAAGTTCAATCCGGCCGACTTCCCGATCCTGATCCTGGCGATGACGTCGAAGAACCTGTCGCCGGGCCAGATCTATGACCAAGCTTCCAATATCATCCAGCAGAAGCTGTCGCAGATTTCGGGCGTGGGCGATGTGTCGCTCAACGGCGCGTCGCTTCCCGCCATTCGCATTGAGCTGAACCCGCGCGCCTTGTTCAAGTACGGCATCGGCCTGGCCGATGTGCGCGCCGCGATCTCCGCGGCCAATGCCAACACACCCAAGGGCGACATTCAGCAGGGCGAACAGACGCTCCAGGTTTATGCCAATGACGTGGCCAGCGCCGCCAGCGACTACCGCACCCTGATCATCGCGTATCGCAATGGTTCCGCGGTCAGGCTGCAGGACGTGGCCGAGGTGGTGGACGGGGTAGAGAATGTCCGCAACCTGGGCACCTTCAACGGCCAGCCGGCGGTTCTGGTCAATATCACCAAGCAGCCCGGCGCCAACGTCATCGAGGTGGTGGACAATATCCGCCAGATGATGCCGGAGCTGCAGGCGGCGCTGCCCGCCGCCATCCAGCTCGGCACGCTGATGGACACCACCACCTCCATCCGCAATTCGGTGTTTGACGTGGAGATGACGCTGATCATCGCCACCGTGCTGGTGATCCTGGTCGTGTTCCTGTTCCTGCGGAACCTGAAGGCGACGCTGGTGCCCACCGTCTGCGTGCCGCTGACATTGCTGGGCACTTTCGGGGCGATGTACCTGCTCGGCTTCAGCCTCAACAATTTCTCGCTGATGGCGCTGATCGTCTCGACCGGTTTCGTGGTCGACAACACGATCGTTGTTCTGGAAAACGTCACCCGTCACCTGGAGAACGGCAAGACCCGGATGCAGGCGGCGCTGCAGGGCGCCCAGGAAGTGACCTTCACCGTCATTTCCATGAGCATCTCGCTGGTGGCGGTGTTCTTCCCGGTGCTGCTGATCGGCGGCATGGTGGGGCGGATATTCCACGAATTCGCCATCACCCTGACGATCGCGATCGTCATCTCGATGGTGATTTCGCTGACCCTGACGCCGATGATGTGCGCCTATCTCGATTTCTCGGTCGAGGAAGACAAGAACCCGCTGATGGCCTGGTCGCGGCGCAGCTTCGAGTGGATGCAGAATTTCTACAGCCGCACCCTGGGCTGGTCGCTGGAGAATCCCAAGACCATCGTCACCATGGTGTTCATCGCCATCGTGCTCAATTTCTACCTGATCGCCATCGTGCCCAAGGGTTTCTTCCCCTCGACCGACGAAGGCACGATGCAGGGCGGCCTGCGCGCCGACCAGAGCATTTCCTTCCAGGCGATGCAGAAGAAGTTCATGCAGTTTATCGAGATCATCAAGAGCGATCCGGCGGTCGCGACGGTGGGTGGTTTCGCGGGCGGCGGCGCCGCCAATTCGGGCAACGTCTTTGTGACCCTGAAGCCGCCGCACGAGCGCGGCCTTTCGACCGATGAAGTGATCGACCGGCTACGGCCCAAGCTGGAAAAGGTCGCGGGCGCGCGCCTGTTCCTGCGGGCGGGCGGCCAGATCGGCGGCGGCGGGCGCCAGGGCAATGGCAGCCAGCAATATACCGTGCAGGCGGATTCGCTGGAGGAGCTGAACAAGTGGGTGCCGCGCATCACCGATGCGCTGCAGGAAGTGCCCGAACTGACCGACGTCAATTCCGACCAGCAGGACAAGGGACTACAGGTCGATCTGAAGGTGGACCGCCAGACGGCGGCGCGGTTGGGGCTGAACATCGCCCAGGTCAACAACGCGCTGTATGACGCCTTCGGCCAGCGCCAAGTCTCGACCATCTACAAGGACAAGAACCAGTACAAGGTGATCATGGAAGTGGCGCCGAAGTTCTGGCAGAGCCCCGAAACGTTGCGCGACATCTATATCAGCACCTCCGGCGGCAGCGTCAGCGGCACCCAGTCCACCGCCGGCGCGGGCGGCGCCTTCACCGCGACGCCGGCGCGCGGGTCTACCACCACCACCACGGGTTCAACGGCCCAATCCAACGCGGCGGCGGAAGCGGCCGAAGCGGTGCGCAACCAGCAGCTCAATGCCCTGACCGCCAGCGTGCGCGGCGGCGGTTCGACCGGCGCGTCGGTGTCCACCCGCGTTTCCACCATGGTGCCGCTGTCGGCGATCGCCAGCTTTGGCCCCGGCACCACGCCTCTGGCGGTCAATCACCAGGGCCCGTTCGTTGCCACCACTTTCTCGTTCAACCTGCCGGCTGGCGAAAGCCTGGGCAATGCAGTGGCCGCGATCAACCGCACCATGGCCCAGATCAATGTGCCAATTAACGTGCATGGCGAGTTCGCCGGCAACGCGCGCCAGTTGCAGCGCAGCTTCCAGAACATGCCGTTCCTGCTGCTGGCCGCCATCGTGACCATCTACATCACGCTGGGCATCCTGTATGAAAGTCTGATCCATCCCATCACCATCATCTCCACCCTGCCGTCGGCGGGCGTGGGCGCAGTGCTGGCATTGTTGATGTTCAACACCCAGTTCGACCTGATTGCCATGATCGGGGTGATATTGCTGATAGGCATCGTCAAGAAAAACGCGATCATCATGATCGACTTCGCCATAGACCTGCAGCGGCGCGAAGGCCTGTCGCCGGAGGAAGCCATCCGCAAGGCCAGCCTGCTGCGCTTCAGGCCCATCATGATGACGACCGTGGGCGCCATTCTGGGCGCGCTGCCGCTGGCGATCGGGCTGGGCGCGGGTTCGGAACTGCGCCAGCCTCTGGGTATCTCGATCGTCGGTGGGCTGGTGCTGAGCCAGATCCTGACGCTCTACACGACGCCGGTGGTGTTCCTGTACATGGACCGCTTCGGGCGCTGGACGAGCGGATTCTGGCAGAAATGGTACCACGGCCTGATGAAGGACCGTCCGGGCGACCACGGTCCGGTGCCGACCTCCACCCCGGCCGAATAGCCCGCGAACAAGACAAAGAAAAACCCGCCATGCGGATCGCATGGCGGGTTTGTTTCTTTTCAGGCCCTGTCTTTTAGAGATTGGGCAGGTCGTCGGTGCCGGGATTGCCTTCGTTGATCTTGGCGTTGCGGCTCTGGCGATAGAGGTTACGGCTGGTGGCGTAGAAATCGATCGAGGAGCGCTCGATGGTTTCCACCGCATCCAGCTGCGAGGTGCGGCTGTCCAGGATGCCCATGCCCGCCCGCACGACCAACAGCGTGTTGTCGCCGGGGAAGATGAGCCAGGTGAAGGGATCGAGGGCGATGTCGACGCCGGTGCCGATCAGGTCGCGCGGCGGGCGCGGACCGGCAAAGGGCAGCATCAGGTAGGAGCCTTCGGCGGCGCCGGCCTTGCCGAAGGTGATGCCGAAATCATTGTCGTGATAGGGGAGGCCGACCTTGCTGGCGACATCGATCAAACCGCCCACGCCGACCGTGGTGTTGAGCAGGATGCGGCCCAGCGTGTTGCCCGCCTTGCCGCTGTCGAGCTGCAGCACGTCGTTGGCCAGGATGACCGGCGAATTCAGGTTGGTCAGGAAATTGTGCACGCCTTCGCGGGCGAATTCCGGCACCACATCGCGGTAGCCGCGGGCGACAGGGCGCAGGATGGCGCGGTCCATGGCCAGGTTGAATTCGAAGATGTCGCGGTTGGTCTTTTCCCAGGGATCGTTCTGGGCGAGCGACTCCGGACTGGGTGTGCTGCAGGCGCCCAAAACCAAAGCCAGGGCGAGCGCGGGAATCGTGGAAAGTTTCAGTCTCATGCCCCTACCAAATACCGGAATCGTAATAAAATATCGTTACAGACGAATTCCTATAACGACCAATATCGAGATTCGTGCCGCGCCGTACAAGGTCCAGCCCACTGCTTTTGTGCGGCAAACTGGTCTTTTCGCACTTGCGGCAATGGGCCCCAAAACACTGTCCGGCAGTTGCTGAATTGTTACAGGGGATTGGCCGGTATCGGCCCCTGAACCGGAGGCCGGAATGGATTGTTTTGATCCACAGGCTTGTTGGTGTCCGGTTCAACCGGCTTGCCGGTCTCTTCGTCCGCCATCAGGGGGGGCATCTGGAGCGTCGCCACCCCAAAACCCAACGCACATATATTCTGTCCGAGAAAACAGGCTCGCATGATAGAAAGAATGCACAAGGACGCGGAATCGCTCCGCGCCTTGCGCAAAAAAACGTCATGCCGCGTGAATTGCGATCAGCCGCGGCCGAACAGCGGCATCTTGGTCGCCATCACGGTCAGAAATGGTACATTCGACTCCAGCGGCAGCCCCGCCATGTAGGTCACGGCCTGGGCGACATGGTTCACGTCCATGCGCGGCTCGACCGCCAGCTTGCCGTCGGGCTGCAGCACGCCCTGGGTCATGCGCTCGGTCATTTCGGTGGCGGCGTTGCCGATGTCCACCTGTCCGGCGGTGATGTTGAAGGGGCGGCCGTCCAGGATGGTCGACTTGGTCAGGCCGGTGATCGCGTGCTTGGTGGCGGTATAGGGCGCCGAATGGGGGCGCGGGCGGTCAGCCGAGATCGAGCCGTTGTTGATGATGCGCCCGCCCTGGGGGGTCTGGGCCTTCATCATGCGCACCGCTTCCTGGGTGCAGAGGAAGGCGCCGGTGAGGTTCACGCCCACGATCGCCTGCCACTGCTCAAAGGTCAGGTCTTCGATCGGGACGGCGGGTGTGCCCATGCCGGCATTGTTGAACAGCACGTCCAGGCGGCCGAACTTGTCCTTGATCCGGGCGAAGACGGCTTTGACCTGGGCGGGGTCGCCGACATCGGCGGGGGCCACCAGATATTCGCCCTTCAGCTTCCTGGCGGTTTCTTCCAGCGTGTCGGCCTTCCTGCCCACCAGCGCCACGGACCAGCCAGCCTCCGACAGATGGATGGCGACAGCCCGGCCCACGCCGCTGCCCGCACCGGTGATCATCGCAATCCTGGTCATATTTCCTCGCTGAAATGGCGGTTCACTGTAAACGCGGGAGCATTATAAGGAAATTTTCCCGATTTGGCGCGGGCGGCCAACATTGGCTTTATGCATCCCAGCAATTCCGTTAGAGCTGGCCTCATCGCGGCGACGCAAAACGCCCGGATTTTCGACAAAAAACCGTTCAGGGGACGTCCATGTTCAAGCGCTTTGCTCTGGCTTTGCTGGCCACCACCGTCCTGACCCCCGGCACCGCCGTGCTGGCCCAATCCGCCAGCGTCAGCCAGTCTTCGGCCCTGGACACGGTCATCGTCACCGCCCGCAAGCGCGAAGAGGCCGAGCAGACCGTTCCGATCTCGATCTCTTCCTACAGCCAGGCCGATCTGGACCGATTGAATGTCAGCACCATCGAGGATCTGCGCTTTCTGGCGCCGTCGGTGCATATCGCGCCCACGACGTTCCGCCAAGACACGCTGAACGTCACCATTCGCGGCCAGCGCGACTTCGATTCCAGCTCGGGTCAGTCGGTGATGTCCTTCGACCCGGCGGCCGCGGTCTATATGGACGGCGTGTATCTGGCGCGTCCCGTCGGGCTGACCGGCGGGCTGTTCGATATCGAGCGGGTCGAGGTTCTCAAGGGGCCGCAAGGCACCCTGGTGGGCCGCAACACGACCGGCGGCGCGATCCTGTACCGCACGCGTGAGCCGGGGTCTGAGTTCGGCGGCTATGTAAAGGCGACCGCGGGCGATTATGGCCGGGCCGAACTGCAGGGCGCGATCAACATTCCGCTGACCGATAACCTTTTCTTCCGCGCTGCAGGACAGATCAGCCAGCGCCGCGGCTACATCACCAACCTCTATTACGATCCGGCCACCGGCTATCGCAACACCCAGCCGGCGATGGGCGCCAACAAGATCGCGGGCAATTTCTCGCTGAAGTGGCAGCCGGATGAGACCTGGAGCGTGCTGCTGCGCGCCCAGATCTCGGCCGAGCACGACACCGGCTCGACCTATCACAATCTGGGTTTCTTCCCGGCCAGCGGCCAGCGCGCCGGACGCCCCGCCATCTGCAACATCCCGGGCACCTGCATTGGCTTCAACGACCTGTTCGGCCGCCGCATCGAGCCCTATTACAGCTCTTTCACGCCGACCACGGTGGGCCCGGTGAACACCGATCCCAGGGCCTACAATTCCCTTCTGCAGTCGGTCGCCCGCGCGCAGAAGGCCGGTTTCTGGACCGCCGAACAGACCGCCAACAATCTGGATGTCGGCCATTACCAGACCCTGTCGGCCACCGTGAACAAGACGTTCGGCGACATCGATGTGAAATGGCTGAGCGCCTATCGCTGGTGGGACAATACCGGCACCTCGATCGGCCGTGGCCTGTCCTACAACACGGCCGAATATCAATACATCGTTCCGAACTACAACTCCTTCCAGTCGGAGCTGACGGTCAACGGCAAGGGATGGAGCAACCGCCTGAACTGGACGGCGGGGCTGTTCTTCTTCCAGGAAGACAGCCGCGACAATGGCGGGCTGTTCTATCTGTTCATTCCCAACAACGGCATTCCGTCACCCGGACGCGGCATCACGCTGCAGGACGGCACGCGCAACGACCAGCGCAACACCAGCTATGCCGCCTATGCCCAGGCGACCTACAGCCTGACGACGGATACGCGCCTGACCGCGGGCCTGCGCTACAGCTATGATGAGCGTTATGCCCATCTGGATACCCGCACCCAGATTTTCCCGGCCACGGCCGCCAGCACCGCCAGCGTGGTCAACGGCGTGTTCGATCCCGCGCCCTACACGCTGCACGGCATCAGCTATGCCGGCCAGACCCGCGCCTGCACCCTGACCGACGTCAATGGCGCGCTGCGGCCGCTGGCCAACTGCGCCGCCGACATCAACAAGAGCTTCGACAAGCCGACCTGGACGCTGGGCATCGACCATGACCTGTGGGCGGGCACCATGATCTATGCCACCACCCGCACCGGCTATCGTTCGGGCGCGATCAATTCCACCGCCATCAATCCCGCCGTCACCGTGGCGCAGCCGGAAAATGTCCAGGACTATGAAGTGGGCATCAAGTCGGACTGGGACCTGGCCGGAATGCCGGTGCGCACCAATCTCTCGGCCTATGTCACCGATTATCGCGACATCCAGATCTTGACCGCGCTGCCCAACGTCACCCTGGCCACGGGTCCGGGCGGCGTCGCCTGTACCCAGGCGCTGTTCAACGCCAATGCCTGCATCGGCACCACCAACGACAATGTGACGCTGAACGCCAAGGCCGCGAAGATCTATGGCGCGGAGTGGGATATCAGCGTCCTGCCGCTGCCGGGCCTGACGCTGCGCTCCTCGGGCAGCTATCTCGACGCCCATTACACCGACTATACCTTCACGCCGCCGGCGGGTTACCTGTTGCCCACCGGCACCACCAACCTTTCGGGCACGCCGTTCCCGCTGCCCAGCTGGCAGACCACCGCGATCGCCAATTATGCCACTGGCCTGAAGGACATCGCAGGCGTGCCGATCCAGGATCTCAGCCTGACCGCACGCTATTACTGGCAGAGCCGCTACAAGGCCGACATGCGCACCTTCAATCCCAGCCAGCGCACCGGCTCGTACGGTTTGCTCGACCTGCGCCTGGACGTGCAGGACATTGCGGGCAAGGGTATCGATGCCGGGCTGTTCATGACCAATGTCCTGAACACGCCGGTCTGCATGCCCGAGTATAACGGGGTGCTGAACTCGGCTCCCAACGCAACCTTCGGCGTCGCCAACACCGCCGGTGTCCTGCAGTGCGTGCCGCTGCCCCCGCGCATGTCGGGTGTGCAGGTCCAGTACAGGTTTTAAGCGAACTCCCTCCGGTTTCAGCTTACGCGAAGCTTTGCTTCGCACGCTGAAACCACCTCCCCCTTGCCGCGCTTCGCGCTAAAGGGGGAGGCGGACCTGCGCTTGTGGGCCTAATTCGCGTATTCGACTTTTACCAAGCTCATCGTGAAGATCAGGGTCTGGTCCGGTGGGATGGCGTCGCCGGCGCCGTCGGCGCCGTAACCCAGTTCGGACGGCACCACGATTTCCCAAGTGTCGCCGGTCTTCATCAGCTTGAGGGCTTCGACCCAGCCGGGGATCAACCCACCGGTCATGAAGGTCGCGGCTTCCTCCGGCTTGGTCTGGTCGAAGACCTTCCCGTTTATGAGCATGCCTTTGTAATAGACCGTCACCACGTCGGAATCGCGGATCACGGCGGGGCCCGTGCCGGCCTTGATGACGCGGTACATCAGGCCGGATGCGGTCTTCTTGGCGTCGGTGCGGGCGGCATAGTCGGCCAGGAACTTGGCATTCGAAGCCGCGCTGGTGTCATAGGACGCGCTGGGGGCGGCGTCCGAGGGGCGGTCGCAGGCGGCAAGCCCCGCCGCCGCGAACATCACCACAGCCACAGCTTTCGCCAATCCACGCATATCTCACGTCCCCGAAAAAATACGGGTGACTTATACAGGCAAGATCACTTGCCCGCCACCCGCACTTCGTCGCCGTCCCGGAAGGAATCGGAGGGGTTGTCGATAATGCGGTCCTTGTCCGTTATGCCGCTTCCCACATCCACTGCATCGCCCAGGTCGCGCGCGATGGTGATGGTTTTCAGGCGGACGCGGCTTTGCGCATCCACGGTGGCGACCTGCATGCCTTCGGCGCGGAACATCAGGGCGGTGGCCGGGACCCTGAGGCCATCGGCCCCGGCGGGCAGGGGGAATTTGACTTCCGCGTAACCGCCTGGTTGCAGCGCGCCTTCGGCATTGTCGATGACGAACTGCGCCAGCACGGTGCCGCTGGCGCTGGCGACGGCCCCGGAGCTGGCGCCCAGGATGGCGGTGAAAACACGTCCGGGATGCTGGGGCACGCTGAAATTGATGGTCATGCCGGGGCGGATATAGGTCGAATAATTCTGCGGAACCCGGACATAGATGCGCAGGCGCGTCAGGTCCGAAACGGTGAAGAGCGGCGCGGCGCCGGCCCCCGTGCCCACCGTGACCAGGGCGCCGACATCCACCGCGCGGCTGGTGACCACGCCGTCAAACGGCGCGACCAGGCGGCGGAAGCCGGCCTGGGAGGTGAGGCTGTAGAGATTGGCGCGCGCCGCTTCCACCGCCGCATTCTTGGCGTCGAGGTCGGCGTCGCGGGTTTCCTTGTCCTGGCGCGACACCGCGCCCTGGGCGAACAGGGTCTCCCAGCGCCCCGCGGTGGCGGCGGAAAGCCGCTGGGCGGCCTGGGCGTTGATCAGGTTGGCGCGCGCCTGCTGTACCTGCCCGGCCAGGTCGGGCGTGTCGAGTTCGGCCAGAAGCTGGCCCTGTTTCACCGGCGTTCCGATATCGACGTACCACTTCTTCACATAGCCGCTGACCTGGGCGTAGATCGGGGCTGCGGTGAAGGCCTGGATGTCGCCTGGCAGGTTGAGGACGCCGCCTTCCTTCTCGGGCTGGAGTTTGACGATCTGCACGGTCTGGATCGCCTGTTCCTCGGTCCATTGCGCCGTCCCGTAGCTGTTCCAGAGCCGAACGCCGATACCCACCACCGCGATGATCAGCGCCGCGGCCAGCGCGATGAGCCCCCAGCGCTTCAGGCCCGGCGGCGTTTGGTGACGCAGCAATTCCTCGCGCGTGGGCTGATGGTCGTGACCGGTATCGGGAGTCTTGTCAGGCATAGGCTTCACCGGCCCCTTTTCCGGTCTTCGGCGCTGTCGGCGGCGAAGCCGCCCTTTTGGCCGCATGGCGGTCATGCAGGATGCTGAACACCACCGGCACGAGCATCAATGTGGCGATGGTGGCGAAAATCAGTCCGCCGATCACGGCGCGGCCCAGCGGCGCATTCTGCTCGCCGCCTTCGCCCAGACCCAGCGCCATGGGCGCCATGCCGATGATCATGGCCAGTGCGGTCATGCAGACGGGGCGGAAACGGGTGAAGCCGGCTTCCACCGCCGCGCGCACCGCATCGCCATGCTCGGCGAGTCGTTCGCGCGCGAAGCTGATCACCAGGATGGAGTTGGCGGTGGCAACGCCCATACACATGATGGCGCCGGTCAGCGCGGGCACCGACAGGGTGGTGCCGGTGGCGAACAGCATCCAGACGATTCCGGCCAGCGCGGCAGGCAGGGCGGTGATGATGACAAAGGGGTCGGTCCAGGACTGGAAGTTCACCACGATCAGCAGATAGATCAGCACCACCGCGGCAAGCAGGCCGTAGGACAGGCCGGTAAAGGCCGTGTTCATGGTCTGGATCTGGCCGCGCAGGGTGACGGTGGCGCCGCGCGGCAGATGCTGCTTGTTGGCGTCGATCACCTTCTGCACTTCCCTGGCCACGCTGCCCAGGTCGCGGTCCTGGGTGGTGGCGTAGAGATCGATGGTCGGCTGGATGTTATAATGGCTGACAACCGAATTGCCCTGGGCACGGCTGATCTTGACCAATCCGCCCAGCACGTGCGGCGTGGTGCCGGCGGCGCCGGTGACGGGAAGATTCTGCAGGGCGGCGAGGGAGTCGAGCTGATATTCCGGCGTCTGCGTCGTCATGTTGTACGACACGTTGTTCTTGGGGTTGAGCCAGAAGTTCGGCGCCGTCTGCGAGGTGCCGGCCAGTGAGGTGGCCAGCGCATTGGTCACGTCGCGTTCGGTCAGGCCCATCTGCGACATGCGGCTGCGGTCGGCTTCCACCTTGAGCTGCGGCATGTTGCTGGACTGCTGCATGCGCGCATCCACCAGGCCGGGAATCTTGCGGATCTCGCGCAGGATGCGGAAGCCGAACGCTTCGGTCTCTTCCAGCCTGTTGCCGCTGATCTGCACGTTCAGTGGCGCGGGCGCGCCGAAATTCAGGATCTGGCTGGTGATGTCCGGCGGTGGGAAGGAGAAGGTCACCTGCGGGAACAGCCGCGGCAGCCTTTCGCGCATGGTGCGCACGTAACCGGCGGTCGGGCGATGGTTCCTGTTCAGGCTGATGAAGATGTCGGCGTCCTGCAGGCCCACCGTGCCGGAATTGTTGTAGAGCATGTTCACCGGGCTCTGGTTGAGACCGACATTGTCCACGATGGTCACCAGCTCGGCCGGCGGGATGATGCGGCGGACTTCTTTTTCGATCTGCGCCACGATCTGGTTGGTGTCTTCCAGCCTTGTGCCGGCGGGGGTGCGGGCGTGCAGCGTGATCTGGCCGGAATCCACACTGGGGAAGAAGTCCCGTCCCAGGAACGGGAACAGCAGCATGGAGGCCAGCACCACCGCCATGAAGGCGGTAACAAAGGGGCGGCGGCGCCTCATCGCCAGCGCTAGCAGGTTGCGATACTGCTCTTTCACGGAATCGAAGCCGCGCTCGAAGCTGCGCTGCACCCGCGCCAGCACATGATCGCCCTCGGCCATGTGGCCGTGCGGCTTGAGCAGGTAGAGTGACAGGGTCGGCACCAGGGTGCGCGACAAGATGAAGGAGGCGATCATGGCGAACACCACCGCCAGCGCCATGGGCACGAACAGGTAGCCGGCGATGCCCGTCAGCGCGAACATCGGCACAAAGGCGACGCAAATGCACAGAAGGGAGACGAAGGCTGGCTGGGTGATCTGGCGCGCGCCGTCCATGATGGATTCATAGACGCCCTTGCCCTGTTCCAGGTGCCAGTTGATGTTCTCGATGGTGACGGTGGCGTCGTCGACCAGGATACCGACCGCCAGCGCCAGGCCGCCCAGCGTCATGATGTTCAGCGTCTGGCCGGTGGCCCAGAGCCCGATCAGTGCCACCAGCACCGCCAGCGGAATGGAGGTGGCGATGATCACGGTGGAGCGCCAGCTTCCCAGGAATAACAGGATCATTAGGCTGGTGAGGGCCGCGGCGAGGGCGCCTTCATAGAATACGCCCTTCACCGCCGCCTTCACGAACACGGACTGGTCGCTCATGATGTCGATCTTGAGTTCGGGCGGAAGCTGCTCCTTCAGGATCGGCAGCAGGTCCTTGATGCCCTGCACGACGTCGATGGTCGAGGCCTGGCCGTTTTTCAGAATGGTGGACAGCACCGCGCGGGCGCCATCGACATGCACGATGTTGTTCTGGACCGTGTTGCCGTCGCGAACGTTGCCGACATCGTGCAGGAAGACGGTGCCGCCACCCGGCACCGTCTTGACCGGCAATTCATTCATCCCTTCGATCGTGTCGGAAGCGTTGTTGAGGCGCACGATATATTGATAAGTGCCGATCTTGATGTTGCCGGCGGGGTTGATCTGGTTCTGCGCGACGAAAGCGTTCTGCACGTCGACAGATGAAAGACCGCGCGCCTGCATGGCGGTGGGGTCCAGGTCGATCAGTACCGCCCGGAATTTTCCGCCGTAGGAAAAGGGTATGGCCGCGCCGTTCACCGTGGTGAGACGCGGCCGCGCGAAATTCTGCGAATAGTCCAGCACCTGCTGTTCCGACAGGGTGTTGGAGGAGAAGGCCAATTGCAGAATGGGGACCGTGGAAGCGCTGTAATTGAGGATCAGCGGTGGCAGCGTCCCCTGCGGCATCTGGCGGATGGTGCTTTGCGAAACGGAAGTAACCTGTGCCGTGGCTAGGCGGATATCGACATTGGGCTGGAAGAAAATCTTGACGATGCCCAGCCCCGGCATGGCCAGGGCTTCGATATGCTCTACGTCATTCACCGTGGTGGTGAGAAAACGTTGATAGGGCGCGAGCATGCGCGAGCCGACTTCATCGGGCGACAGGCCGGTATAGGTGAAGGCGACGCCGATCACCGGAATGCCGATATTGGGGAAAATGTCCGTGGGGGTGCGCAATGCCGCCAGCGGCCCGAAGATCAGGATCATCAGGGCGAGCACGATGAAGGTATAAGGGCGGTCCAGCGCGACCTTGACGATCCAGGTCATCGGCCTGCCGTTCTCAAACGCAATCCCATCATTGACGCGGTCTTCAGTTACCAATCCCGGGGCGCCGAAAGGTGGTCCCTACCGGCTTTTTGCCAGACTATAGCGGGATTTACGCGGGCCGCATTCCCCGGCTTGTCGCAAGCTGTCGCGGGGAAGCCCTGGATGCCCCCTCCGGTTTCAGCATTCTCTCGGCTTCGCCTCGAACGCTGAAACCACCTCCCCGCCGTCTCTACGCTCGCGGGGGAGGCCGGCCAAAGGTCGTCTATATTCCATAGGGGTGATAGGGTATTATGCGCCTATGATCTCCCAAAAGGCCCGTTACGCCCTGCGCGCCCTGCTGCTTCTGGCGGCGCGGGGGGACGATACCCCGGTCCAGATTGCGGAGATCGCCGAACGGGAGAAAATCCCCCGCAAGTTCCTCGAAGCCATCCTGCTGGAACTGAAAAAGACCGGAATCGTGCGCAGCCACCGGGGGCGCCAGGGGGGCTATTCCCTGGGGCGGCCGGCCAAGGACATCAGTTTTGCCGATGTTTTGCGGGTCACCGATGGCCCGCTGGCGCTCAGCCCCTGTGTCAGCGTCATGGCCTACCGCAAATGTGACGATTGCTTCGAGGAATCGGTCTGCGCCATCCGCAAGGCCCTGCTGGCGGCCCGGGACGCCACCGCGGAAATCCTGGAATCCAGGAATCTTGCCGCGGCTGCGCAACAATTGCGCCGCTCGGGCGCTTTGTAAGCGCCTATTCTGCCTTTTCTGCTGGTATTTCAAATACTTCCTAATTCCTATTGACTAAGTAGACATTCTCGATTTCATTGCGCCGCCCGGGTTGGGCTGGCGAGCGGCGGGTTTTATGACGAAAGGTCTGGTCTTGGTGCTTGCGGGCACGGTGGCGCTGAACGCGTCCGCCGTCGCGCAGACGCGCGGAGCACAGGCGCCTTCCGATCCCCGCATCGGCCTCCTGGAACAGCAGCTCCGCAGCGTTCAGCAGCAGCTCGCCGACATCAAGGCCCGCCAGGACACCACCGACAGCAGCGCCGTGCTGGCCGATCTGAAGCGCAGCACCGAACGCCGGCAGGCCGAGATCGACAAGCGCCTCGATGGCCAGGTGCGGACCGGCCTGGACAATGGCCGCCTGACATTCGCCAGCCCCAGCGGCGCCTTCACTTTCGCGCTGCGCAGCCTGGTGCAGTTCGACTACGGCTATTTCGCACAGGGCCGCAATCCGCCCGGCGTCGATCTCAACAGCGGTTCGAATTTCCGCCGCGCCCAGTTCGGTTTCACCGGTACCGCCTGGCGCGACTGGTCCTACAACTTCACCTATGACTTTGGCGGCAACGGCATCGAGAGAAGCGGCTACATCTATACCGCCTATCTGCAGTATGACGGATTGAAGCCGTTCGGCTTTCGCATCGGCGCCTTCGCGCCCTTCGCCGGCATCGACGACTCCACCGGCTCGGGCGATCTGCTGTTCCTGGAACGCGCCTCGGTCTCTGATATTGCCCGCAATATCGGCGGCGCGCCCAGCCGCGAAGGTGCCAGCATTTTCGCGCAAGGAGACCGCTATCTGGTTTCGGTCGCCTTCACCGGCAAGAAGACCACGGATTCCGCGACCTTCGATGCGCAAGAGGCCATCGTCACCCGCGCCTCCTGGCTGGCAATCAGCAACGACAATGTGAAATGGCTGCTGGATGCCAACTCCACCCATGTGCTGAAGGTGGCGGACCCGACCCCCAATACCAACGCCGGGGTGTTTCGCCTCAGCAACGGACCGGAGCTGGCGATCGATGCGGTCCGCACGGTCGATACCGGCAACATCGACGCGCGCAAGGTGACGCAATGGGGCGTGGAGACGGCGGCCACCTATGGACCGCTCTACGGCCAGGCCGGCTATTTCCGCTTCAATATTGATCGGCGCACCATTCTTCCCGATCCGAATTTCAAGGGCTGGTATGCGCTGGCGACCTGGTCTCTGACCGGCGAAACCCATCCCTATGATCCGTCCAGCGCCAGCTTCCGCGGCCTGCGCCCGGCCAAACCGCTGGGCAGCGATGGCGGCATCGGCGCCTGGGAGATCAAGGGCCGCTACAGCAACATCAACCTGGATTATCTGCCGTCCGCGGCGCCCGCTTCGGGCGGCGTGCCGGGCGGGGTGCAGAATATCTGGAGCGTCGGCCTGAACTGGTATCCCGTCAATGGCATCCGCTTTGCGCTGGATTACGAAAATATCCAGGTGGGCCATGTCAGTGCGCCGGCCACGGACATCTCGTCCAACGCCATCGGGCTGCGCAGCCAGATTTCGCTGTGAGGAAAAGACCATGAAGCGCATTTTTTTTCTTCTGGCTGTGGCCAGCATCCTCGCAGCAACCGCGGCCCAGGCGGCCAACATTTCGCTGTTGAATGTCAGCTATGACCCGACGCGCGAATTGTACCAGCAGATCAACCGCGCCTTCGCCGACCAGCAAAAGGCCAAGGGGGACACTGTCACCATTTCCAACAGCCATGGCGGCTCGGGCTCGCAGGCCCGTTCGGTGATCGACGGGTTGCAGGCCGATGTGGTGACGCTGGCGCTGGCCGCCGACATCGATGCCATCGCCCGCAACGGCAAGCTGTTGCCCGCCGACTGGCAAAAGCGCCTGCCGCAGAATTCCTCGCCCTATACCTCGACGGTCGTGTTCCTGGTGCGCAAGGGCAATCCCAAGCAGATCAAGGACTGGGGCGATTTGGTGAAGCCGGGCTTGCAGGTGATCACACCCAATCCGAAAACCTCGGGCGGCGCGCGCTGGTCTTATCTGGCGGCCTGGGATTGGGCCGCCAAGCAGCCGGGCGGCAATGCGCAGAAGGCCAAGGACTTTGTCGCGCGTCTTTACAAGCAGGTGCCGGTGCTGGATTCGGGCGCCCGTGCCGCCACCGTCAACTTCACCAAGCGCGGTCTTGGCGATGTGCTGCTGTCCTGGGAAGACGAAGCCCATCTGTCGATGAAGGAAATGGGCGGCGGCGCCTATCAGATCGTGTATCCGTCGCGCTCGATCCTGGCCGAACCGCCGGTGGCGATCGTGGACCGCATCGTCGACCGCAAGAAGACCCGCGCTGTGGCGGAAGCCTATCTGCGCTTCCTCTATACGCCGCAGGCGCAGGAAATTGTTGCCAGGAATTACTTCCGTCCGCGCGATCCGGCGGTGCTGGCGAAATATGGCAAGCAATTCCCCACCCTCCCGCTCGCCACCATCGACAAGGATTTCGGCGGCTGGGCCAAGGCGCAGGCTACCCATTTCGCCAATGGCGGGGTTTTCGACCAGATTTACCAGCCCGGCCGGTGACATAGCCGCCCTTCGCCCCACGCCTTTCCCAAACACGCCAAAGCCGTCGTAAGGTCGGCCCCGGTCAAGACGCCCTGACGAAAAGAAGCATGAGCGCCGTAGGTTTGAAGTTCGCGCCGT
The DNA here is from genome assembly GCA_903837555.1 of uncultured Alphaproteobacteria bacterium. Classification (GTDB taxonomy): domain Bacteria; phylum Pseudomonadota; class Alphaproteobacteria; order Micropepsales; family Micropepsaceae; genus Rhizomicrobium. The sequence continues at coordinate 17,897 of CAILUV010000020.1, read as the reverse complement.
TGAAATCCCAGCATGTGCTGCCGGGATTCCGCCTGTCGCTGGGCTTCACGATCTTTTACCTGACCTCGCTGGTGCTGATCCCGCTTCTGGCGTTGATGCTGCGGCCGTTCGAGCTGGGGCTGGACGGTGTCTGGGAAGCCATCTCCACGCCGCGCGTGCTGGCGTCGCTGCGCCTGTCCTTTGGCATGGCGCTGGCGGCGGCGATCATCGACTCGGTGTTCGGGCTGATCATCGCCTGGGTGCTGGTGCGCTATCGTTTTCCGGGCAGGGCCATTCTCGACGCTTTGATCGACCTGCCATTCGCGCTGCCGACGGCGGTGGCCGGCATCGCGCTGTCCACGCTCTATGCGCCCAGCGGCTGGCTGGGCGGCATTCTGGCGGAGTACGGCATCAAGGTCGCCTACACGCCCTGGGGCGTGCTGATCGCGATGGTCTTTATCAGCCTGCCCTTCACGGTGCGCACGGTGCAGCCGGTGCTGGCCGAACTGGGCAAGGATGTCGAGGAGGCCGCCGCCACGCTGGGCGCGACCCGGGTGCAGACCATCAGCCGCGTGATGCTGCCCATGCTGTATCCCGCCATCCTTACGGGGTGCGCCATGGCCTTTGCCCGCGCGGTGGGCGAGTACGGTTCGATCATCTTCCTGGCGGGCAACCTGCCGGGCATCAGCGAGATCGCGCCGCTCTTGATCGTGATCAAGCTGGAAGAATTCAATTATGCCGGCGCGGCGGCCATCGGCGTGGTGATGCTGGCGACCAGCTTTGTGATGCTGCTGGCGCTGAACGCCATTCAATCCTGGGCGGCCCGCCGCCGATGAGCAAGCGCGTTACAAAACCCACCGAAGATCCGCTGTGGCTGAAGCTGACGCTGGGCGCGGTGGCGCTCGCCTTTGTCGCGGTCGTTCTGGTGCTGCCGCTGGTGCTGGTGTTCAAGGAGGCATTGGCCGGCGGCGTCGACGCGTTCTTCAATGCGATGACCGAGCCGGACACGCTGGCCTCGGTGAAGCTGTCGCTGCTGGCGGCGGCCATCGCCGTGCCGCTGAACACCGTGTTCGGCATCGCCGCGGCCTGGGCCATCGCCAAGTTCGACTTCCGCGGCAAGACCTTCCTGGTCACGCTGATCGACCTGCCTTTCTCGGTGTCGCCGGTGGTGGCGGGCCTGGTCTATGTGCTGATCTTCGGCAACCATGGCTGGTTCGGATCGACCCTGGCAGATCATGACATTCGCATCCTGTTCGCGCTGCCCGGCATCGTGCTGGCCACCATTTTCGTGACCTTCCCCTTTGTGGCGCGTGAACTGATCCCGCTGATGGTGGATCAGGGCCGCGACGAGGAAGAAGCCGCCGCCACACTGGGCGCTTCGGGTTTTCGAACCTTCCTGATGGTGACCCTGCCCAACATCAAATGGGGCCTGCTGTACGGCATCCTGCTGTGCAACGCCCGCGCGCTGGGCGAGTTCGGCGCGGTGTCGGTGCTGTCGGGCAAGATCCGCGGCGAGACCAACACCATGCCGCTGCACATTCAGCTTCTGTACGACAATTATGATTATGTGGGCGCCTTCGCCGTCGCCGCTCTGCTGGCGATGCTGGGCCTGCTCACCCTGGCCATCAAGTCATTTCTGGAATGGCGCTACGCGGACGAGCTCGCCGCGTCGCACCGTCATTAGGAGCAGCCATGTCGCTGGTCGTCGATTCGGTATCCAAGAAGTTCGCGCGGTTTCCCGCACTGAACGGCGCCAGCTTTTCCGCGCCGCAGGGCGCCTTCGTGTCGCTCTTAGGTCCGTCGGGTTCGGGCAAGACCACCTTGCTGCGCATCCTGGGCGGGCTGGAAGTGGCCGACAGCGGCACCGTGCGGTTCGCCGACCTGAACTGGCTGGGCATGCCGGCGCGCACCCGCAATGCCGGTTTTGTGTTCCAGCAATATGCGCTGTTCAAGCACATGACCGTTGCCGACAATATCGCCTTCGGCCTGAAGGTGCGTCCGCGCGACAAGCGCCCTGCCAAGGATGAGATCAACAAGCGGGTCACGGATCTGCTTCAGCTTGTGCAGTTGCCGGGCCTGGAAGGGCGCTATCCCAGCCAGCTTTCGGGCGGCCAGCGCCAGCGCGTGGCGCTGGCGCGCGCGCTAGCCATCGAGCCGCGCATGCTGCTGCTGGACGAGCCCTTCGGCGCGCTGGACGCCAAGGTGCGCAAGGAGCTGCGCGTGGACCTGCGCCGTATCCATGACCATACCGGCGTCACCACCGTGTTCGTCACCCACGACCAGGAAGAAGCCTTCGCCGTGGCGGACCTTGTGGCCGTGATGAAGGATGGCCGCATCGAGCAGTATGGCGCGCCCGCCGACGTACGGCGCAATCCCAAGACGGCGTTCGTTTCGGAATTCCTCGGCGCCTAGTTCTGGCCGGCGATCGATTTCGCTACCGCTTCCGCCACCTTGATGCCATCGACCGCGGCCGAAAGAATGCCGCCGGCAAAGCCTGCGCCTTCGCCCGCCGGATACAGGCCGGGCGTGTTGAGGCTCTGGAAATCGTCGCCGCGCCGGATGCGTATGGGGCTGGAGGTGCGGGTTTCCACGCCGGTCAGCACCGCATCCGCGCGGTCAAAGCCTTTGATCTGGCGGCCGAAGGCGGGCAGGGCCTCGCGGATTGCTTCAATCGCATACGCCGGAAGACAGGTGGACAGGTCAGTGGGTGTTACGCCCGGCCGATAGGACGGCGTTACCTCGCCCAGCGCGGTCGATGGCTTGCCGGCGATGAAGTCGCCCACCAACTGGCCCGGCGCGGCATAGGTGCCGCCGCCCGCTGCGAAGGCGGCTTCTTCTAGGCTGCGCTGCAGGGCGATGCCTGCCAGCGGATGGCCGGGATAATCCACCTCGGGCGTGATGCCCACCACGATGCCGGCATTGGCGTTGCGCTCGTTGCGCGAATACTGGCTCATGCCGTTGGTGACGACGCGGCCTTCCTCGGACGTTGCGGCCACCACCGTGCCACCGGGGCACATGCAGAAGCTGTAGACGTCGCGGCCGTTTTTGGCGTGATGCACCAGCTTGTAATCGGCGGCGCCAAGCTGCGGGATGGAGCGGCCAAAACGCGCCTTGTCGATCATCCCCTGGGGATGCTCGATGCGAAAACCGATGCTGAACGGCTTGGCCTCGATGGCGACGCCGCGTTCGTGCAGCATTTCAAATGTGTCGCGGGCGCTGTGGCCCAGCGCCAGCACGACATGGCTGCTTTCGATCTCTTCGCCCGATTCCAGCCGCACGCCGCGCACCGTGCGGTCATCGTTCAGCAGGATATCGGTGACCTTGTTCTGGAAACGATACGCGCCGCCCAGCGCCTCAATGGTCTCGCGCATCGATTCCACCATCGTCACCAGGCGGAAGGTGCCGATATGGGGATGGGCCTCGGTGAGGATTTCCTCCGGTGCGCCCGCCTTGACGAATTCGTGCAGGACCTTTCGGCCCAGGTAACGCGGATCCTTGATCTGGCTGTAGAGCTTGCCGTCGGAGAAGGTGCCCGCGCCGCCTTCGCCAAATTGGACGTTGGATTCGGGGTTTAGCACCGACTTGCGCCACAGGCCCCAGGTATCCTTGGTGCGCTGGCGCACATCCTTGCCGCGTTCCAGCAGGATGGGCTTGAAGCCCGACTGCGCCAGGATCAGCGCGGCGAACAACCCGCAAGGCCCGGTGCCGATCACCAGCGGGCGCTGAAACCGCGCTGGCGCGTAAGCGGCAAAACGATAGTCCATGTCCGGAGTGGGGCGGATGTCGCGCGGCGCGCGGCTTTCGTCCTGCAACGTGACATCGACGGTGTAGATATGGACGATGGACTGCTTGTTGCGGGCGTCATGGGCGCGCTTGAACACCCGGAAATCCAGCAAAGCCTCTGCCGGAAGCTTCAGCTTTTTCAGGATGGCAGCCTTCAACGCGGCGGGGGCGTGGTCGAGCGGCAATTTTATGTCGGTCAGGCGAAACATACGTGCTCCTATAACCAGAGGGCTTGGCCTGCGCCAGAGGCGGGGCGCTAACCTGCTTTGCGCGCCGCGAAATCGCGCATGGGTTCCGCGTGTATAAAGCCTGCTATCACAAAAGATTTCGATGACGGTTTCGTGTTGACGCCCCCTTGTTATGGGCGCAGAGTTTTTATGCCGAGAGAAACGATTGCGATTGACGCAGTTACTTTCCAAGGCGCCCATTGCGCGGCGATTGTGTCGCGATCGATCCGGTGGAGACCGGATTTCCTGGCGCCGGAACGTCGCGCGAGACGCAATTTTTCCTCACGGCGGATGAAACCGCGAACAGGAGGTTCCTTGCATGGAAGTGACTCCACCGGAAAGTAAGCGGGGCTCCGCCTAGCGCTGAGCCAAGGCCCGGATTAAAAACCCGGACCTCCGCCACAAAGCGAAACGAAACAAATGGGCGTTAGCCCATATCAAACAGTCCGGCCTGATGTCGGACGAGTGAAGAATGAATAAGCCCCGTCAGCATTCTGGCGGGGTTTATTTGTTTGGGGCGGATCTTTTGCGCTCTGAGTGCGTCGCGCGTGCTCACGGGCTTTAAGCCCGCTCCGCGCGACGCTCCTTCTCAGGTCACAAAATCTCTCGCCCCAAACCCATCAAGGAAAGTGCTGGTAGAGCCAGGTTTCGCTGAGGGTGCGGTTGCCCAATCTCAGGAACAGGCGCAGGTCGATGGGGGCGGTGCCGTCGATCTGCAGGTCGAACAGCGCGCGCCAGCGGTCGGTGCCGACAACTTTCAGCACATAGGCGTTGTCGATCTTGCCGCGCGAGGCGCTGACCACCGGCGTCACGTCGAAACGCTGCTTCATCTGCATCAAGGGCCCGCCGGTGAAATCCACCACGAACTTGCGCTTGTCGCGCGGCCAGGGATTTTGTCCCGGAATGCCGCCGCGTCCGAGCCGCGTCGACACCACGCGCGCGATGTTCTTGGGGAAGGCGGGTTCGGTGTTCTGCCAATACAGGCGATAGTCGAAGGTGCGGGTGTCGCCGGCGTCGATGTTTCCGTCGGGCCGCCAGTAGGCCACGATATTGTCGTGGGTCTCGTCCTCGGTGGGAATTTCTACCAGTTGAACGGCGCCCGCGCCCCAGTTGCCCTTGGGCTCGACCCATATGCCCGGACGCTTTTCGTAAAACGCGCCGTCATCCTGATAATTGTCGAAGTCGCGGTCACGCTGCACCAGCCCGAAGCCTTTGGGGTTGGTGTCGACGAACGAGTTGGTCTGCACCCCGTTTGGATTGACCAGCGGCCGCCAGATGCGTTCGCCCTTGCCGGTCCAGATCGCCAGCCCGTCATTGTCATGAATTTCGGGCCGCCAGTCGGAGGCCTTGCGCAATTCATTCTCGCCGTACCAGTACATGCTGGTCAGCGGCGCTACGCCCAGCCGCGTGATGTCGGCGCGGAAGAACAGGCGGCAGTGCACGTTCATGGTGACTGCGCCGGTCTTGGCCTTCACCGCGTCGAAGCGGTAGGCGCCGGTGATCGAAGGGCCGTCGAGCAGCGCATAGACGTTCAGCGTTTCGCCGCGTTCCTCCAGCCAGAATTCCGAAAAGCGGGGGAATTCCTCCGCCGTGGACAAGGCGGTGTTGATGGCGATGCCGCGGGCCGAGGCGCCATACTGGGCATCTTGGCCCGATGAGCGGAAATAGCTGGCGCCCTGAAAGGCCAGCCAGTCGGTCGGCTTGTCCTGGCCGTCCATCACCCGGAAGCCCGAAAAGCCCAGATTGGAGAGCGCCTTGGGATTCAGCCCGCTGGCGCTGTAGTCGAAATAGTCCGGGGCATAGACGATCTCGCGGGCGCGGCCCTGTTCGACCAGGTTCAGCGTCACCGGCTCGTTGGAAAAGCGGCTGAGATGGAAGAAGGAAACCGGGTCGGCCCCCGCCCTGCCGCGCCACAAAGCATGGCTGGGGCGGAAGCGGATTTTCTGGGCGGCGTCGTAGTCTATGCCCTTGATGATCTCGGCGGCGCGCTGGGGTGGCGCTTTATAGGGCTGGGTGGCGTTTTTTTTGGCGCGGGCGGCCAGCAGCTCGAAGCTGAAGGGCCGGGCGGCGCCCAGGCGAATGGCCGCCGGCTGGGCCAGGGCGGTCAGCGCGCCCTGCGGCAGCAGGCTGGCGGACAGCGCGGCCAGCAGCAGGCGTCGGTCGGTCACAAGCATACGGGTCTCCGGGAAAGGCGGGGCAACAGACATAGCAATGATGGAAAAGTTAAGGCTGGCGAGAGGCGGTCGGCATGGGGAGTTATATTGCCCTCAAATTTGCCCTTGAAAGTACGCGGGCGATCCATCATTTCGCCGTATTGTATCGTTGTATATAGTCTGTCGAACGGGCGCATTTTGGACCTTTTATCACGCATGGATTCCCAGTCTCGCCAATTTGAATCGCCGCTTGAATCCCATCCCATTGCCGCGCCGCTGCCGTGCCCCCGCGCGATGCAGCCCCAGACCATCACGGTCGCGACGCCCTTTTCCATCCTCGGCACGCTGCTGATGGCGCTGCTGACCGTGCCGCGCATGCTGGTGATGGTGCCGGTCCTCAACCGCCGCCGCCGTGCCTGAAGACATAGCGGCGCGGCGATGGCTGTACCTGTTCCTGGTACTGGCTTCGACGGTAGCCGCCGTCACGGAGATGACGGGGATCTTCGAGGTTGATGGTTTCACCTGGCGTGAGATCATTATTCTGGTTCTCTTCGCCATTCTCTTCGCCTGGATCGCGTCTTCCTTCTGGATCGCCGTGTTCGGCGCCGTTGCGCGTTTCACCCGCACCAACCTTCTCCCGCTGAAGCCGCCTTCGGACAGCTCCGCCGCGCGCACCGCCATTTTGATACCGGTGTACAATGAAGATGTCGGCCGGGTTTTTTCCGGCCTGCGCGCCATTTGGGAATCGGCCGGACCCGATTTCGATTTCTACATTCTCAGCGACAGCACCAATCCCGCCAACTGGGTGGCCGAGGAACTGGAATGGCAGAAGCTGAAACTGGCGCTGGGCGAGAATGCCCGCATCTATTATCGCCACCGCGCGCGCAACATCGGGCGCAAGGCCGGCAACATCCAGGACTTCTGCGAAAACTGGGGCCAGCTCTACGATTATATGGTGATCCTGGACGCCGACAGCCTTATGACCGGCGAGACGCTGAAGACGCTGGTCGGGCTGATGGACGCCAATCCACGCGCCGCGCTGATTCAGGCGCCGGCGCAGCTTGTGGGGCGTCATTCTCTTTTCTCGCGCATCCAGCAATTCGCTTCCAGCGTCTATGGTCCGATCCATGGCGCGGGCCTGGCCTTCCTGCAGGGCGCGGACGGCAATTATTACGGGCACAACGCCATCATCCGCGTGCATGCCTTCATGCAGCATTGCGGGCTGCCCAAGCTGCCGGGCAAGCCGCCGTTCGGCGGCGAGATCATGAGCCACGATTTTGTCGAAGCCGCCTTCCTGCGCCGTGCCGGATGGGAAGTGTGGATGACGACCGATCTGGGTGGATCCTTTGAAGAACCGCCGCCGACCTTGCTGGATCACCTGATCCGCGACCGACGCTGGTGCCAGGGCAACCTGCAGCATTTGCGCATCGTGTTCGCGCAGGGGCTGACATTGCCCAGCCGCCTGCATCTGGCGATGGGGATCATGAGCTATGTCGCCTCGCCGCTATGGCTGATGCTGCTGGTGGTGTCGGCCATCGACATGATCCTGTATGTGCCGCCCGAGGCCGCCAGCTATATCGGGCTGGAACCGTCGCTGGCGCACAGCGTGTCGTATGCAGCCCAGCTTGTGGTGCTGGTGCTGGCGACGCTGGCGCTGTTGTATGTGCCAAAATTCCTGGCGGTGATCGCGGTTCTGGAAGACCCCGCGCGCACCCGCGCCCATGGCGGCACGGGTGGGTTGCTCAAGGGCCTGTTCTGGGAATCGCTCTACTCGACGCTGATGGCGCCGATCGTGATGCTGCAGCATAGCTGGTACGTGCTGAGCATTCTGATGGGCATGGCGACGGGCTGGAACGCGCAGACCCGCAGCGACCGCGCCTTGCCCTGGGATCTGGTGATCCGCAAATTCTGGCCGCACACGCTGGTCGGGCTGGTCGCCACCATCATCCTGTGGTGGTACGCGGGCGGCGGCTTCAACTGGTTCGTGCCGCTGCTGGCGGGCATGTTGCTGTCCATTCCGCTGGTGGTGTTCAGCTCCAGCCCGTTGATGGGGCTGTGGGCGCGCAAGGACGGGATATTCGTGGTGCCCAGTGAAACGCGTGGTTTGCCGGTGCTGGACCGGGCGCACGCGCTGGCGGGCGCGCATCAGGAATTGCCGCGCGATGCCCGGCAACTGGTTCTGGAGGACCGCGCCGTGCGCGATCTGCACCTGGCGCTTTTATCAGGCACGCCGCAGCCCGACCAGGACGCGCGCCTGGGGGTGCTGAGGGCGCAGGCCGCCCAGCGCGAAACGGCGGGCTTCAGCCGCGAGGACTGGACGCTGCTGCTGTCGGACTCCGAAGGCCTGCGCTCACTTCCGTAAGCGTCAGCGGGTGCGGAACGCGAAGACCATCGAATTGAAATAGGCCTGACCCGGATTCAGCCGGGCGCTGGGAAAGCCGGGATTGTTGGGCGCGTTGGGGAAGGTGCCCGGTTCCAGGCACAGCGCGTCGCCCTGGCGATAGGCGCGGTTGTTCTTGCCGAAGTACGTGCCGTCCATGAAGTTGCCGGTATAGAACTGGATGCCCGGCGCGGTGGCGCGCACTTCCATCACGCGGCCCGACACGGGGTCTTCCACGATCGCGGCGGTGCGCATGTCGCCCGCCTTGCCGTCGACGATGAAGTTGTGGTCATAACCGCGCCCGATCCGAAGCTGCGCGTTGCTGGCGTCGCGGATGCGCGCGCCGATGGCGGTGGGCTTGCGGAAATCGAACGGCGTGCCCGCGACCGGGCGGCGTTCGCCGGTGGGGATCAGCGTGGGATCGACCGGGGTGAAGCGTTCGGCCTTCAGCGTCACCAGGTGACCCATCACGTCGCGCGCCGCATTGCCCGACAGGTTGAAATAGGCGTGGTTGGTGAGGTTGACCACCGTGGGCTTGCTGGTGGTGGCGCCGTAGTCGACCTGCAGCTCATTTTGCTCGTTCAGCGTGTAGGTAACGGTGGCGCGAAGCTGGCCGGGAAAACCCTCCTCGCCATCGGCGCTGATATAGCTGAGTGTCACGCGCGCATCGGGGCCGCTGGTGACATTTTCAATCGTCCAGACGCGCTTGTCGAAGCCGCGTGTGCCGCCATGCAGCGAATTGGGGCCGTCATTGGCGGCGAGCTTGTAGGTCTTGCCGTCGAGCACGAAGCTGGCCTTGGCGATGCGGTTGGCATAGCGGCCGACCGAGACGCCGAAATAATTGGGGCGGGTCAGGTAATCCTGCGCCTTGTCATAACCCAGCGTGACGTCTTCCTTGCGCCCGTTCTTGTCGGGAACGATCACCGCCTGCAGCGTTGCGCCCAGCGTGATGATGCGCGCCGACATGCCCTTGTCGTTGGCCAGGGTCACGGCCTCGATCTTGGTGCCATCAGCCAGCGCACCAAACTCGCCGCGCGTGGCGGTGGCGGCATTGGCAGCGGTGGTGAAGAGCGTCAGGCAGGCGGCAGCCAAGCGTGCGGTTTTCATGATCCCTCCCAGGTTATGGGCGGGAATATCCGTGCAAATGCGGGGGCGCACAAGGGCGCCTTTCGGCGGTGAATGGCAGGCCATGTGCACAGCTGGGTTCGCACCATCACGTTGCTGGACCGTTGGCCTGAAGTTAATGCTTTCTCGTTTCGCTTTATGTTTGTGTTCGAAAGGCGGCGATGGCACGCCGTAATTGTGCGCCTCGTGGATTTCTGTGGCTGCATTGTCACGCATGCGCAAGATGCATGCGGCGATGCGTTGAAACCGGGAACGCTTCTCCCCAACTGACCTTTTGTTAGTTCCAGCGCACTGATCGCGCTGACAAAAGGAGAATTCAATGCGTCGCTTGTTTCTGTCCGCCGCTGCCGTGGCGCTGTTTGCTGCTTCCCCTGCCGCCGCGCAGGACATGTATGGATCCTGGACCGGCTTTTACGCGGGCGTGAATGCCGGCGCCGGTTTGGGCAAGACCAACGCCGCCACCACCGGACAGGCTGCGGTCAACAGTTCCACCGTCGCCGACGGCGCGCGTCCCGCCTTTACCAAGCTCGACAGCGAAGGTTTCGTCGCCGGTGGTCAGCTTGGCTACAACTGGCAGGACGGCAATCTGGTCTGGGGCGTTGAAACCGACCTGCAGGGCGCCGATGTGCGCGACACCCGCAACAATGTCAGCGTCGGCACTGCCTTCCCCGGCACGCGCAACAATGTCTTCCGCCAGGAGCTGGAGTATCTCGGCACCTTCCGTGGCCGTCTGGGTTATGCCTGGGGCGGCACGATGCTCTACGGCACCGGCGGTCTGGCCTATGGCAATGTGAACAACTCGGCCAACTTCTCCGGCCCGGCGCCGGGTTCGGTCGCCCAGTTTGCCGGCGGCGTCAACAACACCAAGTATGGCTGGACCGCGGGCGGTGGCATCGAGCAGATGTTCGGCGAGCGCTGGTCGATCAAGACCGAGTATCTGTATTACGACCTGGGCAGCAACGTCGTGCCGGTCGGCCTGATCCCCGGCAGCGGCGGCGTGGGTACCGGATACGATGTGCGCTTCGACAATCGCGGCCACATCGCGCGTATCGGCCTGAACTACAAGCTCTGATACATTCTACGTAAGAAGACGCCCGCTGCCGAAAGGTGGCGGGCGTTTTCTTTTGGACGGGTTATAACGCGTGGGTGAATCAGCTCCTCGCGCATTTTCCCGACGATCCCAAGCGGCGCATCCTGAAGGATGTGTTCGGCTTTGACGATTTTCGCCCCGGCCAGGCCGCGGCGATGGAAACGCTGCTGGCCGGCCGTAACGTGCTGGCGGTGATGCCGACCGGCGCGGGCAAGTCGCTCTGCTATCAGGTTCCGGCGCTGGTGATGGGTGGGCTGACCATTGTGGTGTCGCCGCTGGTGGCGCTGATGCAGGACCAGGTGGCGGCGTTGCGGCTGGCGGGCGTGGCCGCCGACACCATCAATTCTTCCATCGCGCGGGACGAGAATGTCGCCGCCTGGCGGCGCGTGGCGACAGGTCAGACGCGGCTTTTGTATCTGGCGCCGGAACGGCTGATGACGCCGCGCATGCTGGATGCGCTGAAGGGCCTGGATGTGCGGCTGATCGCGGTGGACGAAGCGCACTGCATTTCGCAATGGGGCCCGGCCTTCCGGCCCGAATATGAGCAACTGTCGCAGTTGCGCGGCCTGTTTCCCCAGGCGCCGGTCATTGCCCTGACCGCGACGGCGGATGAAGCCACGCGCCGCGACATCGCGGCCAGGCTGTTTGGCGGCAAGGTTGAAACGCTGGTGCTGGGCTTTGACCGGCCCAACATCAAGCTCAGTGTGGCTGCGCGCGGTGACGGCCCGCGCCAGTTGCTGGATTTCGTCAAGCGCCATGCCGGGCGCAGTGGCATCGTCTATTGCCTGTCGCGCAAGAAGACCGAGGAAACCGCCGCTGCCCTGGAACGTGGCGGCGTGCAGGCGCTGGCCTATCATGCTGGCATGACCAAGGAGGCGCGCGACACCAACCAGAACCGTTTCATGACCGAGAGCGGCGTGGTGATGGTGGCGACGATCGCGTTCGGCATGGGCATCGACAAGCCCGATGTCGCCTATGTCTTTCACACCGACCTGCCGGGCAATCTGGAGGCTTATTACCAGGAGATCGGACGCGCGGGCCGCGATGGCCGCGCCGCCGAGGCGCATATGCTGTTTGGCTCCGGCGATATCCGTATGCGGCGCATGTTCATCGATGGTGAAGAGGCCAGCGACGAGCACAAGCGGCGCGCCCATGGGCGGCTGGGCACGCTGATCGGCTATTGCGAGGCGGCCCAGTGCCGCCGCCAGATACTGTTGCAATATTTCGGCGAGAGCGCGGGTCCTTGCGGCAATTGCGACAACTGCCTGAATACCGCGCCGCTCAGCGACGGCACGGCGCAGGCGCAGCTGGTGCTGGCGGCGGTGCTGCAATCGGGTGAACGCTTCGGCGCGGCGCATGTCATCGACATCCTGCGCGGTGCGAACACGCAGAAGATCAAGGAGCGGGAGCATGACACGCTATCCTGCTTCGGCAGTGGCGGGGCGCACAAGAAAGAGGAATGGCAGTCGCTGATCCGCCAGATGGTGGCGGCCGATTTCCTCAAGGCCGACGATCATGGCGGGCTGGCGATCACCGAACGGGGCGAGGATCTGCGCCGCGGCGCCAGCACCTTCCACTTCCGCCCGCTTGCACCCCGCGCCAGGGCGAACGCCGATGTGGCGGCGGCCAGCGAAGGCGGCGATCCGGATTTGCTGGCGGCGCTGAAAGCGGTGCGGATGAAACTGGCGCGTGAACGCCGGGTGCCGGCCTATGTGATTTTCTCCGACCGCACGCTGATCGACATGACGGCGCTCAAACCGCGCAACCTGGACGAGTTCGCGTTGGTGAACGGCGTGGGCGCCGCCAAGCTGAAGGATTTCGGCGCGGTGTTTCTGGGCACTATCGCCGAATTTGGGCGCTGACCGTCACACCCGCACGATCAAAAGGCCCGCAAACAAGGCCAGCGCGATAGCGCCGCCACGCTGGATCAACGCGGCGGGTACATGGGCGATCTTGCCGGATCGGATCAGCGCGCCCAGCGCCACCCAGCTGAATCCGGCGCTGACGATAGTGAACTGCATAATGAGAAAATAGGGCAGGTCGAAGCGCCAGTCCGAGGTGTGCGTATAGGGCACGATGGCGAAGGCCAGGATGAAGGCCTTGGGGTTCAGAAGCGTGGTGATCAGCACCGTGTGGAAGGAAATGACCCGGGCGCTTTGCGGCGCGAAGCTGCCGCGCCAGATTTCCCAGGCCAGATACAGAAGATACAGCGCGCAGGTGATCTGGATCGCGGGCTTGATGGCAGCGACCTGCGCGATCACCAGCCCGGTCAGCACAAGCAGCAGGTGAATGGTGACGAGGTATCCCAGGGCTTCGGCCGCCAGCAGCGGCAAGGCGCGGCGTAAGCCTTGCGTGGCGCCCGCTGTCAGCAACAGGGTGTTGGTGGGACCCGGCACCAGCAAAAGCAGCAGTACCGCGAAGAAGAAGGATGGGAGGTCGGTCATTGCAGACCTTCTATCCCGCAAGGCGCCCGTCTGGCGAGATCAGCGCGCGCAATTGCCCGTGCTGACATTGCCGTCGAAGTTTCGCACCCCGAAATTGATCGGCATGTCGCCTTCAACCCTGGCGACCTGCATCCGCTCAGGGATCGGCGGGAGGGGCTGGGCCTTGCGCATGATGTCGGTGGCGGCCTTGTCCAGCATCGCGTTGCCCGACGATTTTCGCACATCGACACGGTCGATCTGGCCATTGTGGCGCACCGAAAAACGCACCGTCACCACGCCTGTGGTGCGCGTCGCCAGGGCAGGTGGCGGATAATAGAAATTCTGGCGCACCTTTTCGGTGACCGCGCGCATCCAGACCGGATCGAGGCACCCGGACGTGCCGGCGCCGCTGCCGCCGGTGCCGTCGCCGGATGCGGCCTGGCCCAGAATGCCTTCTCCCAGCGTGGTGCCGCCGGTCATGGGCGAGATAAGCGTGGTGGCCGGAAGCGGCGCGGGCGCCTGCACCGGGCCACCCGATGCGATGGTGAAAACCGGCGGCGCGGCGGTTTCGGCCTGCGGCCGGATCAGGGTGGCGACGGGCGGCGGAATGGCTTCCTGCTGCTTGTTGGGCGGGTCGGTCAGAAGATTGGCGGTGACCGTCGGCGTGGCTGCAATCTTTGGCACCACCGAAGAGGTCAGCCATATCACCAGGCCGATCAGCGCATAGAGCGATGCCGTCAACAGGCCGGACGTCACGCGGCTGGACGTGTCGGTGTGCACCGACGCCGTCTCACGCGCAAATTCCGACAAGGGGGTCATCGCGGGTTATGGCGGCGCTGCGGTTTGAAACAGATAGTCGCGCCACTTGGCCCGGTACCAGTCCCAGTAGCTGTTTTTGGCGCAAGCGATGGCCGGCAGATTGATGTCGGAGCGCTCACGATCGCGATAGCAGGCAATGGCGGTCGGATCGCTGGACGCTGCCTCACCCGGCGAAAAGGTGCCGGGCGCGCGGGCGGCTGCTTCCAGCGCCGGCGCGATGGCCGCGAGATTTTCCACGACGGTGTTCTGCACGCAAAGCTCACTGCCCAGCGTGCGGGCGAGTGTATCCAGCTCTGGCGGCTGGCAGGTGATGTAGCTTGTAAAGGCCGGAGCGGGCGCCGATGCCGGATCGGCGGATGTGATCCTGGCTTTTTCGGCAATCAGATACAGCGCGTAGAATTCGGTGTTGCGATCCTCTTCGGCGCTTTTGACGTTGGCGGCAATTGTGACGCGCCGTCCGGCGATCATCTGCTGCGCATCGGCAGGATCGCTGAATTCGACATTCACCAGCACGTTGTCGCTCTGCCCCGGGCCGCAGAAACGTTTTTCCACCATGAGCAGGCGGGGGGAAACGGCGCGGCCCGTCACATTGCCATTCAGGCATTCGCGCCGCTTCACCGGGTTGAGCGAACTGAACCGGCCGCTGACGCTCTGGAAAGGAACCTGCACCCCGGTCACGGGCGCAAAGGCCACCGGGCCGCCGGGCGCCTGGGCCAGCGCGGCGAACGACAGGGCCATGAACATAAGAGCAATGGGGGAAAGGAGCCGGATTTCTGCCTCCTGATGGATGCGATCCTATGGAACGAAGTGGCGCGAGGCCCGGTTCCGCAGAACCAGTCCCCACGAACGCCCGAGCGTAAGTGACGGTCGGTAAAAATCGATTGGAAGAAAGAAATGGCGGTGCCGGAGGGATTCGAACCCTCGATACGGCTTTACAACCGTATAACGGTTTAGCAAACCGCCGCCTTCAGCCTCTCGGCCACAGCACCGCATTAAATCCCGCATCAGCCGCGCTACTGGCTGACGGTCTTCCGGTGCCCCGGAAAGCGGGTGGAAGGGCGCCCTTTTGCCCTAGAACGCCCTGCCGCTCAAGGCGGCTTTTGGGCAGCAAATCGCGGAATTCCGCGTTTTTGGCGAGCCCGATGTGCCGGGCCCCCAAAGGTTGCGCTTGCCAGCCCCCAAAGGTGGGCGCAGCATTCTGCTTTAAGGTCGGGCAGCCCCCGGCGGCTTTGCGTTTCGTCCGTGGGACCGTAACGCGGACGAGACCTCTCAAATGGAGGCGCACCGTCATGCAAGTCAGGCACATTCTGGAAAACAAGGGCCGCGACGTGATCACCGTCGCCAGCAATGCCACGCTGGAAGAGGTGGCGCGCATTCTCAGCGACAACCGCATCGGCGCATTGCTGGTGAAAGGCAAAAACGGCGCCCTGGCCGGCATCATCTCCGAACGCGATGTGGTGCGCGCCGTGGCGGACAAGGGCGCGGCGGCATTGGGCGAAGCGGTGGAGCGTCATATGACGCGCAGTCCCCAGACCTGCGGGGAAGCCGACATGGTGGAAAGCATCATGGAGATGATGACGCGCGGGCGCTTCCGCCACGTGCCCGTGCTGGGTGACGACGATCAGCCCTGCGGCATGGTTTCGATCGGCGACGTGGTGAAGATCCGCATCGCCGAAACGGTGCGTGAAGCTGCGGTGTTGCGCGACTACATTTCCGCTGCCGTCTAAAGGTTCCCGCCTAAATCGCTTGCAAGGGCCGGAACCGGCACCTTCTACGCACGTTTCTTTGGCGCACGTCTCTCAAAGGAACTCAGCCATGAAGCTTAATCTTCTGGCCGCTGCTAGCGGCCTTGCCCTTTCCGCATTCCTGGTTGCGGCCCCCGCAAACGGACAGGGACGGGTGGATGCAAATGGCAATCCCACCAACGAGTCCACGCCGGCGGAAAAGGCCGAGACCGCCGCGATCAACAATCAGGTGCAGCAGAACAATGCCGCGGCCGATGCGCAGGCGCAGGCCCAGCAGCAGCAGTATCAGAACCAGTTGCAGCAAAATCAGGCCGCGCAGCAGAGCTATCAGAACGCCAAGGCCAATTACGCAAACGAGATCGCCAATTACGATGCGATCCGCGAACGCTATGCGCGCGAACGTGCCGCCTATGTGCGTGGCGTCTGGCCGGCGCGCTATGCGCGTCTGATGATCGTCAATGCCGAGACGGTAATTGGTGAGCGCGTACAGCTGATTACCGGCGCGCGCGTCGGCACTGTGATCGATGTCGACCTCAATGCGTCGCAAAGAGTCTCGGCGCTGCTGGTGCGTTTGGACAATGACAAGCTGGTCTGGATCGACTCCGGCGACGTCCGCTACCACCGCGCCGATGGTGTGGTGATGACCAGCCTGGACCGCCGTGACCTGTACCACATGGCCGATCAGCGCCTTTAATTCATACTATTCAATGGCTTAAGACAGATTGGGCCCCGCCGGTCACGGCTGGGGCCCTTTTTGCTGGAGCCCTGCGGTGAGGGCCGAATGGCCCGAAAAGCCCGGTTTTATTGGGTTGCATGACGCGCCGCAGCATCCCAGGTCGCAAAGGCGGAGCGCCAGCGTCTGTGGGGAGTGGCGAACGGCGGAATCGCACCTATATATAGAGGCGGAAGCAAGCGAATTCCGGTCGCAGAGCACGGTCCACAGGGCCCTGAAAAAAAGCGATTTTTTCGTCTTTTTTGCGTTTGACTTGCCAGAACGTCGAACCTATAACCCGCGCCCACGCTGCTTCGCGGCTGATGTTGCGAAGCGAGTGTTACCGTTGAATTTAGACGCGAAAATCGTCTGACGGCGCTGTTTGACATTGTGATTTAAGGAAGGGGAACGTGGGCGGCGGCTCGGTATGCCACTCGCGTCACTGACAGGTCTTTATTGATTTGGCTTTGGCGCAAACAATCGAGCAACGACGCATAATGCTCGCGTTCTTCTGCAAGACTAAAATTGTACAAATGTTCGGTCGGCGAAAGCTGGCCAAACCCTAGTCAATACAGTTTTGCGAACACGCAAGACCGGCGCAAGCCGGTCATTAGAGAGCGTTAAGCGTCGTCTGCGAATAGGATCAAAACATGAGAGTTTGATCCTGGCTCAGAACGAACGCTGGCGGCAGGCCTCAAACATGCAAGTCTAGGGGGTGTAGCAATACATCACCGGCGGACGGGTGCGTAACGCGTGGGAATGTACCTATTGGTTCGGAACAACTGCGGGAAACTGCAGCTAATACCGAATGTGCCCGTAAGGGGAAAGATTTATCGCCAATAGATCAGCCCGCGTAGGATTAGCTAGTTGGTGAGGTAATGGCTCACCAAGGCTCCGATCCTTAGCTGTTCTGAGAGGAAGATCAGCCACACTGGGACTGAGACACGGCCCAGACTCCTACGGGAGGCAGCAGTTGGGAATCTTGGACAATGGGGGAAACCCTGATCCAGCCATGCCGCGTGAGTGATGAAGGCCTTCGGGTTGTAAAACTCTTTCGACGGGGACGATAATGACGGTACCCGTAGAAGAAGCTCCGGCTAACTTCGTGCCAGCAGCCGCGGTAATACGAAGGGGGCTAGCGTTGTTCGGAATTACTGGGCGTAAAGCGCGCGCAGGCGGCTATCCAAGTCAGTGGTGAAAGCCCGGAGCTCAACTCCGGAACTGCCATTGAAACTGCGAGGCTTGAATCTCAAAGGGGGTGGCGGAATTCCTAATGTAGGGGTGAAATCCGTAGATATTAGGAGGAACACCGATGGCGAAGGCAGCCACCTGGGTGAGTATTGACACTGAGGCACGAAAGCGTGGGGATCAAACAGGATTAGATACCCTGGTAGTCCACGCCATAAACGATGAATGCTAGTTGTTGGGGGGTTCCCTCTCAGTGACGCAGCTAACGCATTA
>CAILUV010000019.1 GCA_903837555.1 uncultured Alphaproteobacteria bacterium | reverse complement strand
CAAGGCCATTGCCGGTGAGGCGGGTGTGCCGTTCTTCTCGATGGCCGCCTCGGAGTTCGTCGAGCTGTTCGTGGGCGTCGGCGCCAGCCGCGTGCGCGACATGTTCGAACAGGCCAAGAAGAATTCGCCCTGTATCGTCTTCATCGACGAAATCGACGCGGTCGGCCGCCATCGCGGCGCCGGCCTGGGCGGCGGCAATGACGAACGCGAGCAGACGCTCAACCAGTTGCTGGTCGAGATGGACGGCTTTGAAGCCAATGAAAGCGTCATCCTGATCGCCGCTACCAACCGTCCGGACGTTCTGGACCCGGCCCTGCTGCGTCCCGGCCGTTTCGACCGCCACGTTGTCGTTCCGAATCCCGATCTGGCGGGCCGCGAGAAGATTTTGCGCGTCCATCTGCGCAAGGTGCCGCTGGCGCCCGATGTCGATCCGCGCACGCTGGCGCGCGGCACGCCCGGTTTCTCGGGCGCCGATCTGGCCAACCTGGTCAATGAAGGCGCGCTGCTGGCGGCCCGCCGCGGCAAGCGCGTCGTGACCATGAGCGAGCTGGAAGACGCCAAGGACAAGGTGATGATGGGCGCCGAGCGGCGTTCCATGGCGATGAGCGAGGAAGAAAAGAAGCTCACCGCCTATCACGAAGCTGGTCATGCCCTGGTCGCGATCAGCGTCGAAGGCTCCGACCCCATCCACAAGGCCACCATCATCCCGCGCGGCCGCGCGCTGGGCATGGTGATGCGCCTGCCCGAACGCGATGCGCTGTCGCTGACGCGCCAGAAGATGCTGGCCGACCTGGCGGTGGCTTTCGGCGGCCGCCTGGCGGAAGAAATCGTCTTCGGCCACGAGAAGGTCACGACGGGCGCGCAGAGCGACATCGAACAGGCCACCCGCATGGCCCGCGCCATGGTGACCCGCTTTGGCATGTCCGACAGCCTGGGCCCGATCGCCTATGCCGAGAACCAGGAAGAGGTGTTCCTGGGCCATAGTGTGTCGCGCACCCAGAACATCTCCGAGGCCACGGCCAAGAAGATCGACGATGAAATCCACCGCATCATCGACGAGAGCTACAACCGTGCCCGGGACATCCTGACCAGCCGCCAGAGCGATCTGAACGTGCTAGCGCGGGGTCTGCTCGAGTATGAAACCCTGACCGGCGACGAGATCATCGCGCTGCTCAAGGGCATTCCGCCGGTGCGCACCCCGTATGAAGACCCGGTGCTGCCGTCGCGCGGCGAGGGCACCAGCGTGCCGGTCGCCGGCAAGCCGCGGCCTGCCAAGGACGGTCCGGGACCGATCATCTCGCCCGAACCGCAACCGCGCTAAGGCAAACCTGATAGGATGGGGCGGCTTCTCAGCCGCCCTTTTCTTTGGCCTAGCTTTTCTTGGCGAGCGTAGTGAGCTTAGAAAAGCTGGCCCCGCTTCGAGCCCGCTTAGTGGGCGAGGGCGGTGCGCCATAAGACGTTGCATCATGGCTGTGACGATGAAAATCCTCGGTATCCTCAACATCACGGCAGACAGTTTTTCCGACGGCGGCAAATATCTGGCGCCGGAGGCGGCGCTGGCCTATGCGCAGAAGTTGACGGGCGACGGCGCGGACATTTTGGACATCGGCGCGGCCTCATCGCATCCCGACGCGCAGCCTGTGTCGCCACAAGACGAGATCGCGCGACTGTCCGCCATCGTGCCGGCGCTGAAAGCGCAAGGCGCGTCAATCTCCATCGACAGTTTCCACACCCCGGTGCAGCGCTGGGCGCTTGCCATGGGCGCGTACTATCTCAACGACATTCACGGCTTTGCCGACGCATCTTTCTATTCCGAACTCGCAGCATCACCCGCCAAGTTGATCGTGATGCATGCCATCCAGGCGCAAGGCATCGCCACGCGCGAGGATGTGCCGCCCGGCGAAATCATGGCCCGCGTCTTTGCCTTCTTCGACGCGCGGCTGGCGGCGCTGGAAAATGCCGGCATCGCCCGCGAAAGGCTGATCCTGGACCCCGGCATGGGTTTTTTCCTGGGCACCAACCCGGAAACTTCAATGACGGTGCTGGGGCGGCTGCCGGAACTGACCCGGCGTTATGGCCTGCCGCTGCTGGTGTCGGTCTCGCGCAAGTCCTTCCTCAAGGCTCTGGCGGGGGCCGATCCCGAGCGGCTGAGGAGCCTGAGCGCGGCCGCCGAAGCCATGGCGGTGAAACAGGGCGGGGCGGCCTATGTGCGCACCCACGAGCCGGCGGCCCTGAGGGAGGGGCTTAACACCCTGAAAGACTTGGACAAGATGCCGCGTTAACCTTCAGAAATCCAATTGTGATAAAACAGGCGCTTCGCTTCAGGATCTCCCCATGACCCGCAAATACTTCGGCACCGACGGCATCCGTGGCCGTACCAACACCGCCAAGTTGACGCCGGAACTCGCGATGAAGGCCGGGATGGCCGCAGGCCGCATCTTCACCCGCGGCGACCATCGTCACCGGGTGGTGATCGGCAAGGATACCCGCCTGTCGGGTTACATGATCGAAAGCGCGCTGGTGTCGGGCTTCACCGCGGTGGGCATGGATGTGTTCCAGTTCGGCCCGCTGCCCACCCCTGCTGTCGCCATGCTGACGCGCTCGCTGCGCGCCAATATCGGCGTGATGATCACCGCCTCGCACAACCCCTACGAGGACAACGGCATCAAGTTCTTTGGTCCCGACGGCCAGAAGCTGTCGGACGATGTCGAAATGGAAATCGAAAAGCTGATGGCCGGGGGCCTGGAACAGGGCCTGGTCCCCAGTGCCAAGATCGGCCGCGCCAAGCGCATCGACGACAGCCAGGCGCGGTATATCGAATTCGCCAAGCGCACCTTTCCGCGCAATCTGCGGCTGGACGGCATGCGCATCGTGATCGATTGCGCGAATGGCGCCGCTTACAAGGTGGCGCCGGAAGTGTTGTGGGAACTGGGTGCCGACATCGTCACCCTGGGCGTGTCGCCCGACGGCACCAACATCAACCAGGATTGCGGCTCTACCGTGCCCCAGGCGATGTGCGCCCGGGTGCGCGAAACCCGCGCCGATTTTGGCATTGCGCTGGACGGAGACGCCGACCGCGTGGTGATGGCCGATGAGAAAGGCCAGGTGATCGATGGCGACCAGATTCTGGCGCTGATCGCCAAGAGCTGGTCGAAGAGCGGCCGCCTGAAGGGCGATGGCGTTGTCGGCACCGTGATGTCGAATGCCGGCTTGGACCATTATCTCAGCTCGCTGGACCTGAGGCTGGCGCGGGCCAAGGTCGGCGACCGCTATGTGCTGGAAGAAATGAAAAAGGGCGGGTTCAATGTGGGCGGCGAGCAGTCCGGTCACATCATCCTGTCCGATGTGTCCACCACTGGCGACGGCCTGGTCGCGGCGCTGCAGGTGCTGGCGGTGCTGGCGCAGGAAGATAAGCCCGCCTCGGAAGCTGCGCATCTCTACAATCCGCTGCCGCAGATCCTGGAAAATGTGCGCTTCAAGAAGGGCTCGCCGCTGGACGATGCCCGCGTGAAATCCTCGATCGAAGACGCCAACGCCCGACTGGGCACGTCGGGCCGCATCCTGGTGCGCAAGTCGGGCACAGAGCCGCTGATCCGCGTCATGGCCGAAGGCGAAGACGAAAAGCTGGTGCGCGCCGTGGTGCGCCAGATCGCCAGCGCCATCGAAGAGGCCGCCGCCTAGGCTTTTTCAAAATGAAAATGAGGCGTCTTTTGGTAATTGCCGGGTCGGATAGTTCCGGCGGCGCCGGGATTCAGGCCGACCTCAAGACCGCACAGGCGTTCGGGGTGTATGCCCAGACGGCGATTACCGCCGTCACGGTGCAGAACACGCTGGGCGTGACCGGCGCGCACATCGTGCCGCCGGATGTGGTGCGCGACCAGATCATCGCCTGCCTGTCCGATATCGGCGCTGACGCCATCAAGACCGGCATGCTGGGATCGGCCGACATGGTGGAAATGGTGGCCAAAACCCTGGCTGAACACGCCAGGGGCATCCCGCTGGTGGTCGATCCGGTGATGGTGGCCAAGGGTGGCTCGCCCTTGCTGGATGAGGCTGCGGTCACGGTGATGAAGAAGCAGCTCCTGCCGCTGGCATTGCTGGTGACGCCCAACCTGCCGGAAGCCGAAGTGCTGACCGGAATTTATCCCAAAAGCGAGCACCGCATCCGCAACGCCGCCATGGTGTTCAAACTGCTGCGTGTCGAAAATGTGCTGTTCAAGGGCGGCCATGGCCAGGAGCCCTTGGTGCGCGACGTGCTGTGGAGCGGTGGAGAGTTCATTCCTCTCGAAGCGCCCCGCCAGGATACACAGCACACCCATGGCACCGGCTGCACCCTGGCGACCGCCATCGCCTGCGGTCTGGCCCAGGGCAGGCCTTTGCGCGATTCCGTGAGCCGCGCGCACATGTTCGTACAGAACGCGATCCGCACCGCCCCCGGACTCGGAGGCGGTCACGGACCGCTTAGTCACAAAATCTGAACTTAGCGGTTGGGAATGACGGTGGTGGTGCCGTCACGTTCCACAACGGTCGTGGAATCCGGCGGCGGGTTGACCACGACGGTGCGGCGGCTGGAACCGCAGGCGGCAAGACTCAGGCAAACCAGAACAATGGCGGCGGTGCGCATGAAAATCTCCTTGGGAACTATCCGCCCAAGGAAACGCGCGCTGTGACCGGAAGTTTCCAGCACCTAGCGGTCGACGCCCTTACCGATCAACAAACGGATCCTGGACCGTGATGGTGTCATCGCGGTCCGGGCTGGTGGACAGCAGGGACACCGGCGTGCCGATCAGTTCTTCGACCCGGCGCACATACTTGATGGCGTTGGCGGGAAGCTGGGCCCAACTGCGCGCGCCGCGCGTGGTTTCCTTCCAGCCTTCCAGCGTTTCGTACACCGGCGTCAGGCGGGCCTGCAGATTGGCGTCGGCGGGCAGGTAGTCCAGCGTCTGGCCGTCAAGCTGATAGCCGGTGCAGACCTTGATCTCGTCGAAACCGTCCAGCACGTCGAGCTTGGTCAGGCAGATGCCGTCCACGCCGCCGGTGACGCAGGTCTGGCGCACCAGCACCGCATCGAACCAGCCGCAGCGGCGCTTGCGCCCGGTCACGGTGCCGAATTCATGGCCGCGTTCGCCCAGCTTCTCGCCGGTGGCGTCTTTCAGTTCGGTGGGGAAGGGGCCTTCGCCCACGCGGGTGGTGTAGCTTTTCACGATGCCCAGCACGGTACCGATGGCGCGCGGCGAAACGCCCGCGCCCGCCGCCGCCTGGCCCGCCACGGTGTTGGACGAGGTGACGAAGGGATAGGTGCCGTGATCAATGTCCAGCAGCACCGCCTGCGCGCCTTCAAACAGAATGCGCTTGCCGGCCTTGCGAGCGGCATCCAGTTCGCGCCAGGACGAACCCAGGAACGGCACGATCTTGGGCGCGATCTCTTTCAACTGGTTCAGCAGCGCGCCGGCATCGACTTCGGTGGCGCCAAAGCCTTTGCGCAGCACATTGTGATGGGCCAGCAGCCGGTCGATCTTGGCCGGCAGCGACGCGAAGTCTTTCAGGTCGATGGCGCGGATGGCGCGGCGGCCGACCTTGTCTTCATAGGTCGGGCCGATGCCGCGCTTGGTGGTGCCGATCTTCTGGGACGAGGCTTCCTCGCGCAGCGCGTCCAATTCGCGGTGCAGCGGCAGGACCAGCGTGGCGTTTTCCGCCAGCACCAGAATGTCTGGGGTCACGGTCAGTCCGGCGGCGCCGACCTTGGCGATTTCTTCCAGCAGCGACCACGGGTCCACGACCACGCCATTGCCGATGATCGAGCGCTTGCCCTGCACCACGCCCGACGGCAGCAGCGACAGCTTGTAGGTCTTGTCGCCCACCACGATGGTATGGCCGGCATTGTTGCCGCCCTGGAACCGCACCACCATGTCGGCGCGGTTCGACAGCCAGTCGATGATCTTGCCTTTGCCTTCGTCGCCCCACTGGGCGCCGATCACGGTGACGTTGGACATGGCTGGTTTTCCGTACCCTGTGACTGTTCAAAACCCGCCAAAGCACGGGCACGGTGGCCGCTTATATCAGGTGTACGGCGGGGCGTAAGGGCAAAGGTGCCGCATCTTGTGGATGGGGCCGAAGCGGCGGAAAAAGCGCGAAAATCGGCGCTATGCTGGCCCCTTGAGCTGGGGAAACCGGCTGCGGATTTGGAAGGGCTTTCGAAGCAATGAGCGAGATCGTGCTGGTGGTGGCCATCGCCGACAACGGCGTGATCGGCAACAAGGGCGCCTTGCCCTGGCATATTTCCGACGACCTGAAACGCTTCAAGGCGCTGACCACCGGACACACGGTCGTGATGGGGCGCAAGACGTGGGATTCGCTGCCCAGAAAGCCGTTGCCCGGGCGCGTCAATGTGGTGGTGACACGGCAGGCTGATTGGCGGGCGGAAGGCGCAATCACCGCGTCATCGTTGGGACAGGCAACGGCGGGCACCTCGGGCACGGTGATGGTGATCGGGGGCGCGGAGATTTACGAACGCGCCTTGCCGATGGCGACCCGTATCGAACTGACCGAAGTGCATCAGGCGTTCGACGGGGATGCGCGCTTTAAACTGGATCGCAGCGGCTGGACTGAGACAGCACGCGAAAGCCACGTCACGCCCGAAGGCCTGCGCTATTCTTACGTGACGCTAGTCCGAGCCTGATCCCGAGCCGCTCGCCCAAGCTCGCGGCGTTCCTCACTCGGAATGATCCGCTGGATCATTCCGTTCGCGCGACGTGCGAACCGTTCGTCTCTACTCGATAACGATTTTCGGCGCGGGCTTGCTGGCGCTTTCCAGCGAAGCCTTCACTTTTTTTGCAACTTCGAGGAAGGCCAAGGCTTCGGCGCTGTCCGGGGCCGAAATGCTGATCGGCGTGCCCGCGTCGGACGTCTCGCGGATGCGCGGCACCAGCGGGATTTCGCCCAGGAAGGGCGCGCCCAGTTTTTCCGCCGTCAGCTTGGCGCCGCCATGGCCGAAAATGTCGTGCTCCGCGCCGCAGCCGGAACAGACGAACATGCTCATATTCTCCACCACGCCCAGAATCGGCACGTGCGTCTTCTGGAACATGGTGATGCCCTTCTTCACGTCGATCAGGGCGATATCCTGCGGCGTGGAGACGATCACTGCGCCTTTCAGCGGCACGCGCTGGGCGATGGTGAGCTGCGCGTCGCCGGTGCCCGGCGGCATGTCCAGCACCAGCACGTCCAGCGGCGCCCATTCCACATCGCTGAGCATCTGGCTCAGCGCCGACTGCACCATGGGCCCGCGCCAGATCATTGCCTGGTCTTCTTCCACCAAAAAGCCGATCGACATGGTTTTCAGGCCGTACTTCTCGATCGGCTTGAGCTTCTTGCCGTCGCTCTCGGGCTTTTCGGTAATGCCCATCAGGCGCGGCAGCGACGGGCCGTAGATGTCGGCATCCAGCAGTCCGGTCTTCAGGCCCAGCCGCGACAGCGACAGCGCCAGGTTTACCGCGACGGTGGATTTGCCCACGCCGCCTTTGCCGCTGGCCACCGCGATGATGACAGCGACGCCGGGAATGCCGGCTTGCGGCTGCGGCGGCTGCTTGGCGACCGCCGGTTTGGGCGCGTGCGAATGGCCGTGATTGTGATCATGCTTGTGGTCATGATCGTGATGATGCGGATGATCGTCATGGGCCGTCAGCACGGCGGTGACGGACTTCACGCCCTTCACGCCCAGCGCCATCGCTTCGCAGATCTTGCGCAGGCCTTCGGATGCGGATGCGCGCTCGGGCGCCACTTCCAGCACAAAGCCGACATGGCCGTCCTTGACCACAAGTCCCTGGATCATGTCCTGCTGCACCACGGTGCGGCCACTGGCCGGATCGATCACCTGGTCGAGCGCGGTAAGCACATCATTGCGAAGGTCTGTCATGGCCGCAGCATATAGCGCCCGGAAGCGCCAAATCCCAACAAAAACCGTCCTAGAAGTTGGTGACGCCGCCGGCCGCGCGCGACAGGGCGCCGCCCACATCCTGCAGCGGGCCCAACGGCTGGCGCTTGTCGTCCATATTGTCGGTTCGCGGGTTGCCGCTAAAGACCTTGTGCACGACGCGGCCATTCATCACCAGCAGGATGACTTCCGCCGACCAGCGGCTGGAATGGGTGATGCGCTGGAAGCTCAGAATGTCGGACACGGTGTTGCCCACGCGCCTGGAGGTGACGCGGCTGGGGCGGAACACAAAGCCGTTGCAGTAAAGCTCGGCGCGGATGCAGGCCCGCACGGCCGGATTGAGATGTTCCCAGCGCACGCCGGCGGTGGGCATGAAACGTTCCTGCACGCCCAGATAGGACAGCACGTCGGCATTGCTGTTGCGGGCGTCGAAGCCCAAGCCGGGCAGGTCTTCGGCGCGGGTCATACCCGGCACGATCTGCTCGAAGGATTCCACCACCTGGTCATAGGTGTGGAATGGCATGGTGGTCTGCGCCTGCTGCGCCGGCAGCAAGCCGCCGCCACACCCCGCCAGTAGCAACAGGCTGGAACTGGTCAGCAGCACGCCGAACAGCAAGGTCAGCAATTTACCATGGGCATCGAGGCGTCTCATGGGTGTGGCTATTCAAGGGCCATGCCCGGTAACCCTTTCGCTGGACGAGCGGAAAAAACCGCGCCGCGAGCCGGTTTTTGCCCTGTTTGTTCCGTTTTTCCCTGCCTAGACTGGCCCGCGATTCCTCCTTTGGTCCGGCTGATGCGGTTTGCGAAAATTCTCTGTGCCATTCTGGCGCTCGGGCTCGTCCCGGGCCTGGCGGTGGCGCGGCCCGCGCCAGAGTCCTTTTCGGGCTTGGCCAAGCGGCTGCTGCCGACGGTGGTGAACATCTCCACCAGCCAGACGCTGAAGGCACCACCCCCAACCGCGATGCCCAAACTGCCGCCGGGCTCGCCGCTGGAGGATCTGTTCAAGAATTTCATGGGACCGCGCGGCGGCCAGCCGCGCCATGTCACCTCGCTGGGTTCGGGGTTCATCATCGATCCCAGCGGTTTCATCGTGACCAACAATCACGTGATCCCCAGCGACAGCATCACCGTGACGCTGGCCGATGGTGTGACGCTTCCCGCCAAGGTGGTGGGGCGCGATCCCAAGACCGACCTGGCGCTGCTTAAGGTCAATCCCCGAACGCCGCTGCCGGCGGCCAAGTTCGGCAACAGCGACACCGCCGAAGTGGGCGACTGGGTGATGGCGATCGGCGATCCGTTTGGCATCGGTTCCACTGTCACCGCCGGTATCGTCTCGGCGCGCAATCGCAACATCAACAGCGGCGATTACGACGACTTCATCCAGACCGACGCGCCAATCAATCGCGGCAATTCTGGCGGCCCGCTGTTCGACATGGACGGCAATGTCATCGGCATCAATTCGGCGATCTTCTCGCCATCAGGGGGCAGCGTCGGCATCGGGTTTTCCATTCCCTCCAACCTGGCGCGTCAGGTGGTCGGGCAACTGCGCCAGTTCGGCGGCACCCGGCGCGGCTGGATCGGTGTGCGCATTCAGCAGGTGACGCCGGAAATCGCTGAAGGTCTGGGGGTTAACAATGTGCGCGGCGCGCTGGTGACCAATGTGACCAACGGGGGCCCTGCGGCGCGCGCAGGGCTGCGCAACGGCGACCTGATCACGGGCTTTGACGGCAAGCCGGTGGGCGACGACCGCGCTTTGCCGCGCATCGTGGCGGACACGCCGATCGGCAAGACCGTGTCGCTCGACATGCTGCGCCGGGGTCAGAAACAGACCCTGAAGATCACCGTGCAGCGGCTGGCGGAAGACGACAAGGCGGTGAAGTCCGCCAAGCCCGCGCCGCCGCCCACCAAGACTGCCTCGCGGCTGGCGCGGATGGGCCTGACATTGGGCGCGCTGGACGCGCCCGCCCGCGCCAAGTTCAAGGTTGGCGCCGGTGTGCAGGGCGTGCTGGTGACGGCGGTGGAAGAAGGCAGCGTCGCCGGTGAGAAGAAATTGCGCGCCGGTGACGTGATCGTGGAAATCTCCAGCCAGCCGGTGAAAACGGTGCAGGAGGTTTCGGGCAAGATCGAAGCCGATGCCAAGGCCGGCAAGAAGGTCGTGCTGCTGCTGATCAGCCGCGAGGGTGACCTGACTTTTGTCGGACTCGCCCTGAACTAGGGCGCCGGTTCAATCCGCGCTGACGATCTCGGTGTCGCTATAGCCCTGCAGGTACAGCAGCGCCGTCAGGTCGTTGTGGTTGACCGCCGCGCCTGCTGCTTGCGCCACCACAGGCTTGGCGTGATAGGCGACGCCCAGGCCCGCGCGGCCGATCATGGCCAGGTCATTGGCGCCGTCGCCCACCGCCAGCGTCTGCGCATAATCCAGCTTCAGGGATGCGGCGGCTTCTTCCAGCGCCGCGAGCTTGGCTTCGCGGCCCAGGATCGGCAGGGCGACTTCGCCGGTCAGCGCAACGCCGTCATCCAGCAAAATGTTGCCACGCTCGACATGGAAACCGGCCGCCTCCGCCACGCGCTTGGTGAAGTATCCGAACCCGCCTGACACCAGCATGGTATGGGCGCCATTGGCGCGCATGGTGGCCAGCAGCGATCTGGCGCCGGGGTTCAGCCGCACGCGTTCGACATAGGTGCGTTCCAGCGCATCCAGCTTCAGACCCTTGAGCATGCCGACGCGTTCTTTCAGCGCGCCTTCAAACTCCAGTTCACCGCGCATCGCCCGTTCGGTGATGGCGGCGATCTGCGGCTTCAGCCCGGCCATGTCGGCCAGTTCGTCCAGGCATTCGACATTGATGATGGTGGAATCCATGTCGGCCACCAGCAGCATTTTGCGGCGCTGATCGGTCTTCACCAGGTTGATGTCCAGCGGCAGATCAGCGGCGATGTCGCGCGCCGCGATCAGGGCGGCGATGCCTACCACCGGCAGGTCGAAAGCATGACCCGCCGACAGGATGCGCGCGTCGCCGCTGCCAAGTCCTGAGAAGAGTTTGGGGTCGGCGCCCTTGCCGATGACGTTCAGAACAAACATTGTTCCCGCATGAAATTTGACGCCGTCCTTATTGCAGGCCCCACCGCGAGCGGCAAGTCGCGCGAAGCGTTGACGCTGGCGCAGGCGATCGGCGGCGTGATCATCAACGCCGATTCCATGCAGGTGTATCGCGAGGCGCCGATCCTCACGGCGCAGCCCTCGACGCAAGATAAGGGGCAGGTGCCGCATCTGCTCTACGGCCATGTCGGCGCGACGGAAGTCTATTCGGCCGGGCGCTGGCGCGATGACGCGCTGGGGGCGCTGTCGCAAGCAAGAGACATGCAGCGCGTGCCGATCTTTGTCGGCGGCACCGGCATGTATTTTTCCGCGCTGACGGAAGGGCTGGCGGACATTCCCGGAATTCCCGCCGACATCCGCGACGCCGCGCGCGCGCTGCTGGACAAAGTCGGTGTCGAGCAGCTCCACGCGCAACTGGCCGCGCGTGATCCCCTGACCGCGTCCAGATTGCGGCCGAGCGATCCGCAGCGCGTGCTGCGCGCCTATGAGGTGTTCGAGGCCACGGGCCGCCCGCTGGTGGAGTGGCAAAACGCGCCCGCTGCGCCGGCACTGAAAGAGGCCAGGCTGGCCATGTTTGTGCTGGACCCGCCCCGTCCCGACCTGCGGGCCCGCATTGCCCGGCGGTTCGAGGCGATGGTGGACGAGGGTGGGTTGGCGGAGGCCCAAAGTCTGGCCGGGCTGGATCCGGCCCTGCCGGCCGCCAAATTGCTGGGCCTGCGCCAGCTTCAGGGGCTTGCGGCGGGGGAACTTTCCCGCGGCGAGGCGCTGGAAAGCGCCATCACCGCAACGCGGCAATTTGCCAAGCGCCAGATGACGTGGTTTCGGGGCCGTATGCCACATTATATCTGGTATGACCCATCAAAGAGCAATATAATTACACAATATGGCGAAGTTTCTTCGTGAAATTGCTTGACGCCGCGCTGCAGCATCCTTAAGTTCCGCCGCCATGAACGCAATGCTCGTAGTAATCCGGCCGCACACCCAGCGAAGCTGACGCTTCGTTTTGGGCAGGGCGGCCATGCGGACAAGGGGCGGAAACGCCCCTTTATCTTTGGCGGATTTGCGAGCATTGGACTTTCGAGGACGGGACGATGGACAAGGACGACACACTGACAAAGGCGGCCCAGGCCGCTGAAAGCGCCCAGACCATGACCGGGGCGCAGATGGTCATCCGTGCGCTCAAGGATCAGGGCGTCACCCACATCTTTGGGTATCCCGGCGGCGCGGTGCTGCCGATCTATGACGCGCTGTTCAAGGTCGAGGGCATCACCCACGTTCTGGTGCGCCACGAACAGGGCGCGGTGCATGCCGCCGAAGGTTATGCGCGGTCCACCGGCAAGCCGGGCGTGGTGCTGGTCACGTCGGGTCCGGGCGCGACCAACGCCGTGACCGGCCTCACCGACGCCTTGATGGATTCCATTCCGCTGGTCGTTCTGACGGGCCAGGTGCCCACGCACCTGATCGGCACGGACGCTTTCCAGGAATGCGATACGGTCGGCATCACCCGCCCCTGCACCAAGCACAACTGGCTGGTGAAGAATGTCGGCGATCTGAGCCGCATCCTGCACGAAGCCTTCGAGATCGCGACCACGGGCCGCCCCGGTCCGGTGGTTGTCGACATCCCCAAGGACGTCCAGTTCCAGAGCGGCAGCTATATGGGTCCGCAATCGATCCATCACCGGACCTATCGTCCCAAGACCGATCCCGACCTGTCGTCGATCGTGAAGGCGGTGGAGATGATGGCGGCTGCGAAAAAGCCCGTCTTCTACACCGGCGGCGGCCTGATCAATTCGGGTCCGGAAGCGTCGGCGCTGCTGCGCGAGCTGGTGGACCTGACGGGTTTCCCCGTGACATCGACCCTGATGGGCCTGGGCGCGTTCCCGGCCGCGCGCCCGGAATGGCTGGGCATGCTGGGCATGCACGGTACCTGGGAAGCCAATCACGTCATGCATGATTGCGACCTAATGATCTGCCTGGGGGCACGGTTCGACGACCGTTGCACCGGCAAGGTCAGTTCCTTCTCGCCCAATTCGAAAAAGATCCACTTGGATATCGACGCTTCGCAGATCAACAAGATCGTGCGCGTCGACCTGCCCATCGTCGCCGACGCCACCAAGGCGCTGCGCGAAATGGTCCGCTTCTGGAAGAACCAGAAGCACAAGGTGCAGAGCGCCGCCCTGAAGGAATGGTGGGCGCAGATCGACCAGTGGCGCGGGAAGAAGTCGCTGTCCTATCGAAATTCGGACAGCATCATCAAGCCGCAATATGCCATCGATCGCCTGTATGAGCTGACCAAGCATCGCAGCGACGTGTTCGTCACCACCGAAGTCGGCCAGCACCAGATGTGGGCGGCGCAGCGGTTTCACTTCCAGGAACCCAATCACTGGATGACCAGCGGCGGCCTGGGCACCATGGGCTATGGCCTGCCGGCGGCCGTGGGCGCGCAGATCGCGCACCCGGACGCGCTGGTGATCGACATTGCCGGCGAAGCATCGGTGCAGATGACGATGCAGGAAATGTCGACGGCCATTCAGTACGACCTGCCGATCAAGATATTCATCCTGAACAACGAATATATGGGCATGGTGCGCCAGTGGCAGGAAATCCTGCACGGCAAGCGCTACTCCCATTCCTATTCGGAAGCCCTGCCGGACTTCGTGAAGATGGCCGATGCCTTTGGCTGCGTCGGCCTGCGCGCCGAAAAGCCGTCGGAGCTGGACGACAAGATCCGCGAGATGATCGCGGTCAAGCGCCCGGTGCTGTTCGATTGCCGCGTTGATCCGGCCGAAAATTGCTATCCCATGATCCCGTCGGGCGCGGCGCATAACGAGATGCTGCTGTCGCCGGACGATGGTGGCGAGATCAGCGAAGCCGGAAAGATGCTGGTCTGAGATGCACGACACCAAGGTCAAGCAGAGCGCCGAAAATGAGCGCCACACCCTCACGGTCCTGGTGGACAATGAGGCGGGCGTGCTGGCCCGCGTGGTCGGGCTGTTTTCGGGCCGCGGCTATAACATCGAAAGCCTGACGGTGGCCGAGGTCGATCCGATGGCGCGCACCTCGCGCATCACCATCGTCACATCGGGCACCATGCATGTGATCGAGCAGATCGAAACACAGCTTCGCCGCCTGGTGCCGACCCATGGCGTGACCAACTGGACCAGCGCCAAGGCCGGCATCGAGCGCGAAATGGCGCTGATCAAGGTGGCGGGCACCGGCGAAAAGCGCGTCGAGGCGCTGCGTATGGCCGACGCCTTCCGCGCCCGACCGGTCGATACCACCCATGCCAGCTTTGTGTTCGAGATCACGGGCGCCCCGTCCAAGATCGACAGCTTCATCGAGCTGATGCGTCCGCTGGGGCTGGTCGATGTCTCCCGTACCGGCGTCGCCGCGATTTCCCGCGGCCCGGAAGCCATGTAATCACCCTTTCAAACATATAACCTCCAGGAGTGGACTGATGCGCGTGTATTATGATCGGGATGCCGATCTCAATCTGATCAAGAACAAGAAAGTGGCCGTGATCGGTTTCGGATCGCAGGGCCATGCCCATGCCCAGAACATGCGCGACAGCGGCGTCAAGGACCTGGTGATCGCGGTGCGCCCCGGCGCGTCGGCCAAGAAGGCGGAAGCCGCCGGCTTCAAGGTGATGAGCGTCGCAGACGCCGCCAAGTGGGCCGACGTGATGATGATGGCCACGCCGGACGAGCTGCAGGCCGACATCTACAAGGACGAACTGAAGAACAACATGAAGCAGGGTTCGGCGCTGCTGTTCGCCCACGGCTTCAACGTGCACTTCAAGCTGATCGAGCCGCGTCCCGACATGGACGTGCTGATGGTTGCCCCCAAGGGGCCCGGCCACACCGTGCGCGGCGAATATTTGAAGGGTGGCGGCGTGCCGACCCTGATCGCGGTTCACCAGGACGCGTCGGGCAATGCCCATGACCTGGGCCTGAGCTATGCTTCTTCCATCGGCGGCGGCCGCGCCGGCATCATCGAGACCAACTTCAAGGAAGAATGCGAAACCGACCTGTTCGGTGAGCAGGTCGTTCTGTGCGGCGGCCTGGTCGAACTGATCCGCGCCGGTTTCGAAACGCTGGTCGAAGCCGGTTACGCGCCGGAAATGGCCTATTTCGAATGCCTGCACGAAGTGAAGCTGATCGTCGACCTGATCTATGAAGGCGGCATCGCCAACATGAACTACTCCATCTCCAACACCGCGGAGTATGGCGAGTATGTCACCGGTCCGCGCATCATCACCCCCGAAACCAAGGCCGAGATGAAGCGCGTCTTGACCGACATCCAGCAGGGCAAGTTTGCCCGCGACTGGGTGCTGGAAAACAAGGCCGGCCAGTCGTCCTTCAAGGCGACCCGCGCCCTGGGCGATGCCCA
This sequence comes from uncultured Alphaproteobacteria bacterium, assembly GCA_903837555.1. Taxonomy (GTDB): domain Bacteria; phylum Pseudomonadota; class Alphaproteobacteria; order Micropepsales; family Micropepsaceae; genus Rhizomicrobium. Next base: position 14,126 of record CAILUV010000019.1, on the reverse strand, counting down.
CCAGATCGAGGAAGTCGGCGCCAAGCTGCGCGCCATGATGCCCTGGATTGCCAAGAACAAGCTGGTGGACGTCGCGAAAAACTGATTTCTTTTCCCCGCCGGAAGAGAAACATCGCACAAGGCCCGGCGTTGACGCGCCGGGCCTTTTTGCATCTGGGAGCATGACATGACGCAACGCCCGCCCATTCCCAATCCACCCTATACAGGCGGCTGCCTGTGCGGCGCGGTGCGTTATGAACTGAAAGCGCGTCCCCTGGCGGTCAATGCCTGTCATTGCAATGACTGCAAGAAGACCAGCGGGGCCACCAATGTGCTGATGCTGATCGCGGACAGTGCGGCCTTCTCCGCCTCCGGCGAGACCCATACCTATCTCAGCACGGCGGATTCGGGCCGCGTGAAGGAAATCAAGCGCTGCGCCCATTGCGGCGTGCGGGTGTGGCATCAGAACCTGGCTTCGCCGGTGCTGGTGTTCATCGCGGCGGGCACGCTGGACGACACAAGCTGGGTAATCCCGGCCTCGCACATCTGGGTGGAACGCGCGTCCCCCGGCGTGCTGATGCAGGACGATGCCATCAAGGTCGAAGGCCAGCCCGCCGACCGCAAGATCCTGATGGACGCCCTCACGGCCATCTATGGCGCCGCGCCGTGACCCTCGGCACCCCACTGTCGAAGGCTGCCGTGAAGGTGATGCTGCTGGGCTCGGGCGAGCTGGGCAAGGAAGTCATCATCGAATTGCAGCGGCTGGGGGTGGAGACCATCGCAGTCGACCGCTACGCCAATGCGCCGGCGCAGCAGGTCGCCCATCGCAGCCATGTGATCGACATGACCGATGCGGGTGCGCTGCGCCGGCTGGTCGAGCAGGAAAAGCCGGATTTTCTGGTGCCGGAGATCGAGGCGCTGGCTACTGACGAGTTGGTGCGGATCGAAGCCGACAAGCTTTGCACCGTGATCCCGACGGCGCGGGCCGCGCACATCACCATGAACCGCGAGCGCATCCGGGTGCTGGCGGCGGAAGAGTTGAAGCTGCCGACGTCGGCCTATGCTTTTGCCTCGTCGCTGGAAGAATTGAAGGATGCCTGCGCCCGCATCGGTTTTCCCTGTTTCGTCAAGCCGGTGATGTCGTCGTCGGGCAAGGGCCAGTCGCGCCTCAAATCGCCGGACGATGTGTTGGTGGCCTGGGACAAGGCGCTGAGCGCGGGCCGTGTGCGCGAGGCGCGGGTGATCGTGGAAGGCGAAGTGAAGTTCGATTTCGAAATCACCCAGCTCACCGTTCGCGCGGCCGATGGCACGCATTTCTGCGAGCCCATCGGTCATGTCCAGAAGGACGGCGACTATATCGAAAGCTGGCAGCCCCAGGCGATGAGCGAAGCGGCCAGGACGAAATCGCGCGACATGGCCGCCAAGGTTACGGGTGCGCTGGGCGGCCTGGGCATTTTTGGTGTCGAACTGTTTGTGAAGGGTGACGAGGTCTGGTTCTCGGAAGTCTCGCCCCGCCCGCATGACACCGGGCTGGTGACGCTGGTCACGCAGCACAGTTCCGAATTCGCGCTGCATGCCCGCGCCATTCTGGGCCTGCCGGTGGACACGAACACGTCCTCACCCGGCGCCTCGGCCGTTATTTATGGCGGCGTCGATGCCAAGGCGATGCGCTTCGAAGGCGTGGACGATGCTTTGAAAGTGCCGGGCACCGATTTGCGCCTCTTCGGCAAGCCCGAAAGCTTTGTGAAGCGCCGCATGGGCGTGGTGCTGGCGCGCGGCGACAACACCGACCAGGCGCGCGGCCGCGCCAAGCTGGCGGCGGGCATGGTCAAGCCGAAGGTAATCTAGGTCGGGTTTTCCAGACTGAACGACGCCGCGTCGTCGTCGTAGCTGAACAGCTCAGCGAACCGCGCCCACGACACCACAGTCTTCAGTGTCTCTTCCGCCGTGTCCTCGGCCATATGGTCTTCCAGCTCGTCCAGGAAGCGGGTCTTGGGGGCGCTGTGGCTGGTGCGTTCGTCCAGCACCTTGCGGATATGGGCGGCCAGGGGCACATAGCTCATCAGCGCGCGGGAGAAGATCTCCTTGCGGTCGTTCATTTCGCTGTCGGCAAACCGCTTGCCCATATGGGTCAGCTTGATGTCGCCGCCTTCCACATCGGCCAGCCGCAAAAGCTGCATCGCTTCGGCGACCGGGAATAGTTCGTCGACTTCCAGTTCCTGTTCATAGGCGATGTCGGGCAAGTCGGCCTTGCCGTCATAGGGTGCGGCCGCCAACGCTTCGATCAAACCGGAAATCTGGTTGGGCGAAACATGCGCCAGTTCCATGTTGGTGCCGGTGGCGCTGTGCGCCTGGCGCATGCGCTCGATGCGCTTGGCGGTCATTTCGACATAGATGCGGTCGACGTAATCCTCGAACTGCGGGCTGGTGCGGTCGCGCGGCTGGGGCAGGTTGATGACCACCTCGGCGCTGACTCTGGCCGGGTTGGACGAGAACAGCAGCACGCGGTCGCACATCAGCACCGCTTCCTCGATATTGTGCGTCACCAGCATGATGCCCTTGATCGGCAGCTTGCCGTTGCCCCACAGCTCGACAAGGTCGGTGCGCAGGTTTTCCGCCGTCAGCACGTCCAGCGCGCTGAAAGGCTCGTCCATCAGCAAGATATTGGGATGCACCACCACGGCGCGGGCGAAGCCGACGCGCTGGCGCATGCCGCCGGACAATTCGCGCGGATAGGCGCTCTCATAGCCGTCGAGGCCGATCAGGTCGATGGCGGCCAGGGCGCGGCTGCGGATTTCCGCCTGCGGTAGCCCCAGGGCTTCCAGCCCCAGTTCCACATTTTCCAGCACCGTCATCCAGGGAAACAGCGCGAAGCCCTGGAACACCATGGCGACGCCTTGCGCCGGGCCTTCGATGGGCGCGCCCATGTAAGTCAGGCTGCCGCCCTGCGGTTGCGCCAGACCGGCAATCAGGCGCAGCAGCGTCGACTTGCCCGAACCGGATCGTCCCAGCAGGCCGACGATCTCGCCTTCCTTCAACGTCATGTTGACGTCGTCGAGCACAAGCAATTCCTCGCCGCTGCCGCGGGGGAATGTCCGTTTGACGTTGCGCACTTCCAGAAGGTTGGTCATGAGGTCAGACGGTACTTGCGTTCGGCATACCAATAAAGCGGTTGCCAGAAGAGGCGGTTCACCACCACCACGAAAAAGGCCATCACCGCGATGCCCAGCACCACCAGCCGGAAATCGCCGGCCTGGGTGGCATCGGCGATATAGGCGCCGAGCCCATGGGCGCGCAGCTTGGTGTCGCCCCAGTTGGCGACTTCCGCCACGATGGAGGCGTTCCAGGTGCCGCCCGAGGCGGTGATCGCGCCGGTCAGATAATGCGGGAACACGGCAGGCAAGGCGATCTTCTTCCACCACAGCCAGCCACGCACGCCGAAATTGTCGCCGGCATCCAGCAGCTCCTTGGGAATGGTGCTGGCGCCGCCGATCACGTTGAACAGTATGTACCATTGGGTTCCCAGCACCATCAGCGGTGACAGCCATATGTCGGGATTGAGCGACCAGAAGACGATCAGCGACACCGCCAGCGGGAACAGGATGTTGGCGGGGAAGGCGGCGAAGAACTGCGCCACCGGCTGCACGATGCGGGTGAGCCTGGGTCGCAGGCCGACATAGATGCCGATGGGCGTCCAGATCAGGCTGGCCAGCGCGATCAGCACCACCACGCGCAGCATGGTGATGCAGCCCAGACCGAAGGCGGTGAACAGATCGCTCCACGCCAGATTGAGATAGGCGAAGGCGGAAATACGGAAAAAAGCGTACAGGCCCAGCACCGCCAGGATGGCGTACCAGACAATGTCGCCCAGCTTGCTGTCGGCGTCGCGAAAACCGGCGCGCACGCCAAATGACGGCGGCTGGAAGCGATAGCTCCAGCGCATCATCTGGTCGAAGGGCGCGGTCATCCAGTCGATCAGGCGCGAGCGGCGCAGCATGTCGAACACCCAGCTTTTGGGCGGCGTCTCGCTTTGCTCATCGCCGACGCGGAAGCGGTCGGCCCACGCCACCAGCGGGCGGAACAGAAGCTGGTCATAGATCAGGATCACCACCAGCATCGCCATGATGGCGTAAAGAATGGCGGTCATGTCCTGCTGGGCGATGGCGACGGCGATGTAGGAACCAATGCCGGGCAGGGCGATGCTGGTTTGTCCGACGCTGATGGCTTCGGACAGCGTCACGAAGAACCAGCCGCCCGACATCGACACCATCATGTTCCAGATCAGCGGTGGCATGGCGAAGGGTGCCTCGATGCGCCAAAAGCGCGCCCAGGCCGACAAGCCGAACATGCGCCCTGCTTCCGTCAGGTCTTCGGGCACGGTGCGCAAGCTCTGGTAGAAGCTGAAGGCCATATTCCAGGCCTGGCTGGTGAAGATGGCAAAGACGCAGGCCAGTTCCGCCCCGAAGATGCGCCCCGGCGACAGAGACAGGAACCAGACCACCGTCACCGACAGGAACCCCAGCACCGGCACCGACTGCAGGATGTCCAGCAGCGGCACCAGCAGGTGCCCGGCGCGCGGATTCTTGGCGGCCCAGGTGGCGTAGGTGAAGGTGAAGGCCAGCGACAGGCCCATCGCCAGAAGCATGCGCAGGCCGGTGCGCAGGGCGTAGCCGGGCAGGTTGGCCGGATCCAGGTCGAGATTATTCCCGGAAATGCTCGCCAGCGGCTGCACCAGGAGACGGCTGGCATCGGCAAAAGCCACGATGAAGCCAAGCACCATCACCGCAGCCAGCAGGTCCCAGCGGCTGGGCAGCAGGCGGCGTGCTTCGATCGAGACGGGCGGCAGGATTTTCATGTCCGCGGCACTCGAGCCTGAAGGGATGGGTGAAAGGCGATTGTTCCGTGCCCCGATAGGCGCGTTCGAGGGCCGAGGCAACCACTTTGAACGTCACAGGAACGTGTTGAAGGGCGCGCGATTTTCCGCGTGGCTGGACCCATCTGGAGGTTCTGGACTAGAGAAATTGTTTACATTGTAAATATTTGCTCAGGGCCCGCCCCGGCTTTTCCTGTCGCCAGGCCCTGTCGCTATTGCGCCACACGGCAAAAAGGGCGTAAAACCGCGCAAACGCTGGCAAAAAACGGTGCGATATCCGTTGGTTACAGCAAGCACCGTAATTCTCACGGGCGGAACGGCGACAGGTCAATGACGGAAGGCGTGCACATCGAAATCGGACGGAGCGGAATTTCCGCTCGCGATTTTGCGCGCGCCAACATTCAACCCCGTCATTCCCTCGGTTCTTCGCGCGCGCTTCTTCTTCTTAGCTGCCCCTAGGCGCTCGGCGCGCGCGAATGGTTCGCGCATCCGGTGTTTAGGGGATCAACGACAGCAGGAGAATTGAAGTCGCGACTTGCGACGAACAGAAGGACTTTTGACATGGCCACCACCAATACCGAAACGACCCCGATTCAAATCTTCGACACCACCTTGCGCGATGGCGAGCAGTCGCCCGGCGCGGCGATGAGCCACGAAGAAAAAATGCAGATCGCCGAACTGCTGGATGAAATGGGCGTCGACATCATCGAAGCCGGTTTTCCCATTTCCTCGCCCGGCGATTTCAGGGCCGTTCAGGAAATCAGCAAGATCGTGAAGCGCGCCAGCGTTTGCGGCCTGTCCCGCGCCGGTTTCAAGGATATCGACCGCGCCGGCGAAGCGCTGAAAGGCGCGTTTAGGCCCCGGATTCACACGTTTATCTCCACCAGCCCCGTGCACATGAAGCACAAGCTGAACATGGGCGAAAACGCCGTGCTGGAGGCCATCGGCGCCAGCGTGGTCCGCGCGCGAAACTTCACCAGCGAAGTGGAATGGTCGGCGGAAGATGCCACGCGCACGGTGCCCGATTTCCTGTGCCGCTGCGTTGATGTCGCCATCCAGTCCGGCGCGACGGTGATCAATGTGCCCGACACGGTGGGCTATTCCACGCCGCAGGAATATTTCGAAATCATCAAGATGCTGCGCGAGCGTGTGCCTAATGCCGACAAGGTGATCTTCTCCACCCATGTCCATAACGATCTGGGCCTGGCGGTGGCCAATTCGCTGGCTGGCGTGCTGGCGGGCGCCCGCCAGGTGGAATGCACCATCAACGGCATCGGCGAACGCGCCGGCAATGCCGCGCTGGAAGAAATCGTGATGGCGCTGAAAGTGCGCAAGGACATCATGCCCTTCCACACCGGCATCAACACCACCATGCTGAACCGCGCCTCCAAGCTGGTCAGCAACGTCACGGGCTTTCCGGTCCAGTACAACAAGGCCATCGTCGGCAAGAATGCCTTCAGCCATGAGTCCGGCATCCACCAGGACGGCATGCTGAAGAATGTCGAAACCTACGAAATCATGCGGCCCGAGGATGTCGGGGTGCATGCCACCTCGCTGATGCTGGGCAAGCTGAGCGGCCGCCATGCCTTCAAGGACAAGCTGGAAAGCATGGGCTATGTGCTGGAAGCCGAGGCCTTTGAAGATGCCTTCAAGCGCTTCAAGGATCTGGCGGACAAGAAAAAGCACGTGTTCGACGAGGATATCGCCGCCCTGGTCGACGACGAGATCATCCGCGGCCATGACAGCATCTCGATCAAGGCCCTGCGCGTGGAATCGGGTACCGGGATCACGCCGGTCGCTTCGCTGACGCTGGATGCGGCGGGCACGGTCAAGAGCGTGACGGTCAGCGGCGACGGGCCGGTGGACGCCATCTTCATGGCGATCCGCGAAGCCTATCCCCACACCGCCACCTTGCAACTGTTCCAGATCAGCGCCGTGACCGAAGGCACCGATGCCCAGGCGCAGGTCAGCGTGCGGCTGGAGGAGAATGGCCGCACGGTCACGGGCAAGGCGTCGGACACCGACACGATGGTGGCGGCGGCCTATGCCTATGTGAATGCGTTGAACAAGCTGCTGGTCAAGCGCGAGAAGCGCGAGCCGGAGCCAATGTCTGGAGCAAAAGAAGCTGTTGCGAAATGAGACAGGTCGGCCCCGGACAAGCGCTCCGGGGCCGGTCGTTAACGGTACGGCGCTTGCAGGTTTTGATTTGGCTTTCTCAGGCAGGGACGGGATTTAAGCATGTTCGGCAGTCTTCTTGGCGCGCTTTCCAGCGATATGGCCATCGATTTGGGCACGGCGAACACGCTGGTCTATGTAAAGGGGCGAGGCATCGTGCTGAACGAGCCTTCGGTGGTCGCCACCATCACCACGCGCGGCGGCAAGAAGTCTGTCTGCGCCGTCGGCAATGACGCCAAGATGATGCTGGGCCGCACGCCCGGCAACATCGAAGCCATCCGCCCGATGCGCGACGGCGTCATCGCCGACTTTGAAGTCGCCGAGGAGATGATCAAGCACTTCATCCGCAAGGTGCATAACCGCCGTTCCTTCGCCAACCCCATGATCATTGTCTGCGTGCCGTCGGGTTCGACCGCCGTAGAACGCCGCGCCATTCAGGAATCGGCCTTGTCGGCCGGCGCCCGCCGCGTGTTCCTGATCGAAGAACCCATGGCCGCCGCGATCGGCGCCGGCCTGCCGGTGTCCGAACCCACCGGCTCGATGGTGGTGGATATCGGCGGTGGCACCACCGAAGTGGCGGTGCTTTCGCTGGGTGGCATCGTCTATTCGCGCAGCGTGCGCGTGGGCGGCGACAAGATGGACGAGGCGATCATCGCCTATATCCGCCGCCACCAGAATTTGCTGATCGGCGAAGCCTCAAGCGAGCGCATCAAGAAGGAAATCGGTTCCGCCGCGCTTCCGATGGACGGCAATGGCGTGACCATGGAGATCAAGGGCCGCGACCTTCTGAACGGCGTTCCCAAGGAAATCACCATCACCCAGCGCCATATCGCCGAAGCCCTGGCCGAGCCGGTTGGTGCGATCGTGGAAGCGGTGAAGGTGGCGCTGGAAGCCACCCCGCCCGAACTGGCCGCCGACATTGTCGACAAGGGCATCGTGCTGACCGGCGGCGGTTCGCTGCTGGCCAATCTCGACCAGGTGCTGCGCGATGAAACCGGGCTGCCGGTTTCCATCGCCGATGATCCGCTGTCCTGCGTCGCGCTGGGCACGGGCCGGGTGCTGGAAAACACCAAGGGCATGCGGCACGTCCTCTCGACCGCTTTCTAAATCCCGCGCGGGAGGGGCCGCGTCAGCATGGCAAACGCCTGGAAGATCGCCCGCAAGAGCAATGCACAGCTTCCGCTGGTCATTGTCATCGCGCTCGCGGTCGTCCTGGTGCTGCTGGGCAAGGCGCAACCGGCCCTGTTCGATCATGCCCGCGCCCGCATCACAGACATGATGGCGCCCGCGCTGGAAGTTGCACGCGCGCCGGTGCGCGGCTTTGATCGCTTTATCGGTTCCATCACCGAAATCTTCTCGGTCTATGAGCAGAACCTGCAGCTCAAGGAAGAAAATGCCCGCCTGCGCCAGTGGCGCAATGTGGCGACCGTGCTGCAGACCCGCGTCACCCGTTACCAGGCGCTGCTGCATGCCGTGCCTGATCCCAAGCTCAACGCCGTGCTGGCGCGGGTGATCGGGCGGGCCAGCCGTCCCTTCCTGCAAACGATGGTGCTGGATGCCGGCCGCCAGGACAAAGCCATGCCGGGCCAGGCGGTGGTGGATGCGCGCGGCATGATCGGGCGCATCTATCTGACGGGGCAGCGCACAAGCTCGGTGATTTTGCTCACGGACCTCAATTCGCGCATTCCTGTCACCATCGCGTCGGCGGCGGGCAAAAGCGGCAGCATCCAGGCGATGATGACCGGCGACAACACGGCGATGCCGGTGCTGGATATCGTGTCGCGGCAGGAGACGCTCAGTTCCGGCGATCAGGTGGTGAGTTCGGGCGATGGCGGCTTGCTGCCCGCCGGACTGCCCATCGGCACGGTGGTGGATGACGGCAATGGCGGCTGGCGGGTGTCGCTGCTGGCCGACGCCACCTCCAGCCTGGACGTCGAAATTTTGAACTTCTCGCAGCCGCCCGAAGCGCTGCCGTCCACCGCGCAGCTTCCGGCGGAAGCCGCCGGGCTCAAGCCCGTGCCCCCGCCGCCGCCCAGCCTGACGCCCGCGCCGGTGACCTCGGCCGCCGCGCCCGCCCCGGTTCCCGGCACGGCCAAACCCGTCGTGACGCCCAAGCCTGCGCCGCCCGCCGCCAGCGCGCCTGCCGAGCAGGACGACTAGATGGCCACGCTTGAACGCTCCGGCGCGCCCGCCTTCAACCGCTTCTTTGCCGCGCTGGTGCCGCTGGCGTGCGGAATTCTGGGCGTGGTGATCGCCAATATCCCGATCTCCTTCCTGGGCGGAGCGGTGCCGCCGCCGCTGCTGGGCCTGGTGCCGGTCTATTTCTGGTGCCTGGTGCGCCCCGACCTGATGACTCCCGCCGCCGCGCTGGCCGTGGGCTTGTCGGAAGACATCATGTCCGGCAGCCCGCCGGGTGTCTGGACCCTTGCCTTCGTGCTGACCTATGCGCTGGTGGCGCGCCAGCGTGACAGCTTCGCGGGCCTTTCGGGCGTGGCGGCCGTTGTGGGTTTTGGAACCGCGGCCTGCGTCGCCTGCGCCAGCGCCTACTTTACCATCGCCGCGCTGTACTGGCACTTCCCGCCGGTCGCGCCCATTCTCAGCGAACTGGCCATGACGGTGTTGTTCTATGTCCCGACCGCGTATGTTGTCGGGATCATCCACCACCGCCTGGTGGGCGCCTCCAGAGGCGATATCTGATGCCGCTGTTCGATAAGAAGGACAAGAGCCGCTACGCCACCTTCACCCGCCGCTCGCTGGGCGTGGGCGGGATGATGGCGGCTGTGTTCGCGGTGCTCGGCGGGCGGCTCTATCAGCTTCAGATCCGCGACGGCAAAAACTATCTGGTGGATGCGGAAGCCAACCGCGTTTCCCAGCGGCTGATCGCGCCGCCGCGCGGGCGCATCGTCGACCGCTTCGGCGTCGAGCTGGCCAACAACCGGCGCAATTACCGCGTGCTGCTGGTGTCGGAGCAGGCGACCGAAGGCGTGTCGCAGGCGCTGGACCAGATCGGCAAGGTAATCCATCTCACCGACCAGCATAAGAAGAAAGTGCTGCGCGAGATCGCGGCCAACAAGAAGTTCGTGCTGGTGCCGGTGGCGGAGAACCTGACCTGGGAGGAGTTCTCCCGCGTCAACCTGCATCTGCCCTATCTGCCGGGCGTGCAACCCGATGTGGGCGAGACCCGCGACTATCCCTTCGGCAAGGAACTGGTGCATGTGCTCGGCTATGTCGCCCCGGTGTCGCCGGAAGAAAAGGAGGCCGAGACCGACCCGCTGTTCAGCCTGCCGGGCTATCGCACCGGCAAGCGCGGGATCGAAAAGGAATATGACACCAGGGTGCGCGGCAATGCCGGCGCGTCGCGTGTCGAAGTCAACGCCTATGGCCGCATCATCCGCGAGCTGGGCAAGGTCGATGGCCAGCCGGGCGAAGACATCTATCTGACGCTGGACCGCCAGTTGCAGCAGTTCGTCGACAGCAAGCTGGGCAACGAGAGCGCCGCCTGTGTCGTGATGGACGTGCACAATGGCGATGTGCTGGCTTTGTCCTCCACGCCGGGCTTTGATCCCAACTGGTTCAACAACGGCCTGTCGGGCGCGCAGTGGCGCGAGCTGACCAACAACGATCACAAGCCGCTGCTCAACAAGGTGATGGGCGGCACCTATCCGCCGGGCTCCACCTTCAAGGCCGCGGTGGCGATGGCGGCGGTGGAAGCGGGGATCGCCACGCCCGATTACCATGTCACCTGCACCGGCGCTTATTTCTTCGGTGGCCGTGCCTTCCATTGCTGGCGCAAGGGCGGCCACGGCACGCTGGATGTGCAGGGTGCCTTGCAGCACAGCTGCAATGTCTTCTTCTGCGAAACCGCGCGGCGTCTGGGCATCGACCGGATCGAGCAGATGGCGCGCAAGCTGGGCCTGGGCGCGCCCACCGGCATCGAGCTGCCGGGCGAACGCGGAGGCTTGATCCCCAGCCGCGAATGGAAGCTCAAGACCTACAAATGGGCCTGGCAGCAGGGCGACACGCTCAGTGTCGGCATCGGCCAGGGTTATGTCACCGTCACGCCGCTGCAGTTGGTGCAGATGATGGCGCGCATCGCCAGCGGCACCAATGTCAGCCCGCGGCTGGTGCATTCGGTGGGCGGGCGGCTGATGCCGCGCGACAAGCCCGCCAGGCTGGATATCAGCGAAACAGCCCTGATGACCGTGCAGGCGGGCCTCAGCAAAGTGGTCAATCAGCCGGGCGGCACCGCCTATCCCGAACGCATCCTCGAGCCGGGCTTTGAAATGGCCGGCAAGACCGGCACTGCCCAGGTGCGGCGTTTCAGCAAGGAAGAACGCGCCCGCGGCCTGATCAAGAACGCCAATCTGGAATGGCGGATGCGCGACCATGCGCTGTTCGCCGACTATGCGCCGGCGGTCAATCCCAAATACGCCATCGTCAATATCATCGAGCACGGCGCCATCGGCCATCCGCACGTGCTGATGGCGCGCGACATCATGCATTTCTGCCAGCAGCGCGATCCGGCGCGCATGCCCACCGCCTATCCCGTCACCTCTGCCGACACGGCAGTGCCCAAAAAGCAGAGCGCCACGGATCCCGTGCCGCCCAAGGCGGGTGGCTGATGTCCCCGCGCCCGTATGCCGCCGCCAAACGCACCTTGTCGGTGGCCGACAAGCTGCTGGAAGTGAATTGGGGACTGGTGCTGCTGATCGCGCTGATTGCCGCCGCCGGCATCGCCATGCTCTATTCGGTGGCGGGCGGCCAGTTCCAGCCTTGGGCGCTGCGCCAGATGGGCCATTTCGTTCTGGGCATGCTGGTGCTGGTGATGGCGGCGATGATCGACATCCGGGTGTGGATGAGCCTGGCCTATCCCGCCTATGCCGTGGCGCTGCTGCTGCTGGTGGCGGTGGAAGCGGTCGGTCACATGGGCATGGGCGCGCAGCGCTGGATTGCCATCGGGCCAATCGAATTGCAGCCTTCGGAGTTGATGAAGATCACGCTGGTGCTGGCGCTGGCGCGGTTCCTTCACGGCAAGAGCATGGAGGATGTTTCCAAGCCACTGCCGTTGGCCATCGGGCTGGGCATGATCGCGCTTCCCGCGGTGCTGGTGTTCCTGCAACCCAATCTGGGCACTACGCTGATCATCATCATGGACGGCTGCGCGCTGCTGTTTCTGGCGGGGCTGTCCTGGTGGTGGATCGGCCCCACGCTGCTGGGCATTGCCGCCGCCATTCCGTTGGCATGGCAGTTCGTGCTGCACGATTACCAGAAGGCGCGGGTGGAGACGTTCCTGGACCCCGCCGCCGACGCGCTGGGCAAGGGCTGGAACATCACCCAGGCCAAGATCGCCATCGGCTCGGGCGGAATTGCGGGCAAGGGCTTCCTGGAGGGTACCCAGAGCCGGCTCAACTTCCTGCCCGAAAAGCAGACCGACTTCATCTGGACCAGCTTCTGCGAGGAGTTCGGCTTTGTCGGCGCCCTGGCGCTGCTGATCCTGTTCGCCACGGTGATTTTCTATGGCGTGCAGACGGCAATGAGCGCCCGCAGCCAGTTCGGCCGGCTGGTGGCGATGGGCATCGTGCTGAACTTCTTCTTCTACATCATGATCAACGGGATGATGGTGATGGGGCTGATCCCGGTGGTGGGCATTCCCATGCCGCTGCTGTCCTATGGCGGCTCGGCCATGATCACGGTGATGCTGGGCTTTGGCATCCTGATGAGCGTGCATATCCACCGCCAGGTCGAGATTCCCCGTTCGGCGGGCGGAATCATCTAGCGGGAAGTGGGCCGCGGGCCTGTGTTTTGGCGATTTTCGGCCCGAAAATCCACCCACAGCCGGTTCCATAAGCCTTTGTAGACAGGGGGATAACCCTCTGTTATGAGGCGCGTCCCTGACCGGGAAAACCAAGCCCGGCGGTCGTCAAAGACGGTAAGGGTGATTAGCTCAGTTGGTAGAGCAGCTGACTCTTAATCAGCTTGTCGCAGGTTCGATCCCTGCATCACCCACCACTTTCCCACCTGAAATCAGTGTCTTACAGTGACCGTATGAAACAGGTCCTGATTACGGGCGGCGCGCGGACCTGTAGCGGACCCGCTGGGACTTGGTCGCGTTCTACACTTACATGCGCGACAAAATTGAACGCTAAGACCAGCCTAACCAGCGCCTTCTAGCCACCGCCCGACTGGCACCTAGTCTCACGACACCCCCCCCCTAGGCCATCCAAAATCCCCCTAGGTCAGACCCCATTACCCCGGCACACCCCCATTTCCGTTGATGGTACCTACGCTCCCCATACTTACGGTTTTGCTCGGTCGATCCGGTGTGCTGGGGACGGGGTGAGTAGCTGGGAACTGTCAGGGGGGGCTAGGTCAGACGATGTTAGTGCCGGGTAGACGGTGGGTGAGAAGCCCCAAGCTGCGCCTTGGTCATTTACAGGTATCGGCCATTAGGTTGGTCTCTTGATACAGCGGCTCCCAGCCTGTCATTGACGCGTAAGCGCTTCGTATTTCTTTTTCTGAAAGCATCTTCCAGATGCTGCTTTCGTTACACTTGGCCCTCAAGAAACCCTACGACTTTTAAAAAAAAACTGTAGACACATCAAATCAGCAACATCGTCAAGAATGGCTATTGCCATACCTGCTATTGGGGAATGTTGTTAGCCTATGAAATTGCTTTCCAACGCACGAGCCAAATGGCTCGCCGTTAATATTATACCCCATGAGCGGGCCATACGGTCGTGGCTCGCCAGACGAACCCACGACCTCGATATCGACGACATTGTCCAGGAAATGTATGCGCGTCTGGCTGCACTTGATGATGCTGAAAAAATTAGCAATCCTCGCCAATATGCCTCGCAGACTGCGATTTCAATCGCATTGAACTTGGTCCGTCATGCCCGAGTTGTTCCCATGATCGCCATTGGGGAATTTGAAGGCCTCGAGCTGGCTTCGCTTGAGCCTTCCGCGGAGAAAATTGTGAGCTCGCAAGAGGATGACCGGCCCCCACTGAGTGGCCCAGTTGGTATGTTAGTTTAAGGGCATCATTTGCACCATCCCGTTGCTAGCCGGCTGATCTGGCGGCCAGACTGTGGCCTGCGGT
>CAILUV010000018.1 GCA_903837555.1 uncultured Alphaproteobacteria bacterium | reverse complement strand
GGGATCGTGTTCCAAAGTCCGGTGCGACCTCGCCTTTGTAACACGCCAGATATTCGGCAACATGGAGATCATGACATGACAAGCAATTCGACTGACAGGGACTTGAACCTTGGCGGGGCATATATTGGCAAGAGCCTGGATCAGCTCCGCGCCGACATAGCGGCATTGTCAGAGACGGTGACACGTCTTGCATCCGAGGGCGCAGCGAGTGCCAGATCGCAGATCAGAGAGTCGACCAGCATCGCGGCTCGTGGCGCCAGTGCGGCCGGGGAACAGATTTACCAGAATGCCACAGTGGTTGGGCGGGATGCCGCTGAAACGGCGCATATCGCAACAGCCAAGATTGAATATGAGATTGCGCGTAATCCGCTAGCGACCGTGCTGGTCGCGCTCGGACTGGGCTTTGCGCTCGGGGTCGCGAGCCGTCGCTGAACGTGACGCTGGTACTGCTTCCCGGCAGTCTCTCGGCGGCAAGATGGAGCGTTGGCGAAGCCGTGACCCTCGTCTCTCGCAGTTTTATGGCCTGTGCCGTTCTGGTAAGCTCAGGCATCGTCGCTCTAGGGTCCGTCCGCTGCTGATCGGCGGCGCCACGACGTCGAAGGTGCATACCGCGGTCAAGATCAATCCGTCCTACGCGCGCGGCCAGACCGTCTATGTCACCGACGCCAGCCGCGCGGTGGGCGTGGCCTCCAGCCTGCTCAGCAAGGAAGGCGGCGCGCGCTATGCCGCCGATATCCGCGCCGAGTATGAAAAGATGGCGACGACCCATGCCAACAAGCAGTCCAGCGGCAAGCGTCTGACCATCGAACAGGCGCGCGCCAACCGCGCTCAGCCCGACTTCACCAAGACGCCGGGCGCGCCCAGCTTTTTGGGCACGCGCGTGTATGACAATTACGATCTGGCGGAGCTGGCCAAATACATCGACTGGCAGCCCTTCTTCCAGACCTGGGAACTGGCAGGGCCCTTCCCCGCCATCCTGGAAGACGAAAAGGTCGGCAAGGCGGCCAGCGACCTGTACCGCGACGCGCAGGCGATGCTGAAAAAGATCATCGACGAAAAATGGCTGACGGCGCGTGCGGTTGTGGGCTTCTGGCCCGTCAACCGGTCGCCCGACAATGCCGATGACATCGTCGTTTATGGCGACAAGGCCCGCAAATTTCCTATCCACACGCTGCACACGCTGCGCCAGCAGATGGCGCGCGAGAAAGATCGCCCCAACCTGGCGCTGTCGGACTTCATCGCGCCCCGTGGCACCGAGGATTATATCGGCGGCTTTGCCGTGACCGCTGGCATCGGCGAGGAAAAGCACATTCAGGCGTTCAAGGACGCCAAGGATGATTACAACGCCATCCTGCTGTCGGCGCTGGCCGACCGCCTTGCCGAAGCCTTCGCCGAAGCGATGCATGAAAAGGTGCGCAAGGAATTGTGGGGCTATGCGGCGACCGAGAATCTCAGCAATGACGAGCTGATCAAGGAAGCCTATAGCGGCATCCGTCCCGCCCCCGGCTATCCCGCCCAGCCCGAGCACAGCGAGAAAGCCACGTTGTTCAAGCTGCTGGATGCACAAGCCAAGATCGGCATCAAGCTGACCGAAAGCTATGCCATGTGGCCGGGCTCGTCTGTGTCGGGCTTCTATTATGCCCATCCCGAAAGCCGTTACTTCGGCGTCGGCAAGATCGAACGCGACCAGGTCGCCGATTACGCCAAACGCAAGGGCTGGGACATGGCGACCGCCGAACGCTGGCTGGCGCCGCTGCTGAACTACAATCCGCGTACGGTGGACGCGGCGTGAAGCATTTCCGCTTACTCGGCCTGGTGGCGCTGGCGATGGCTATCGCCATCGCCTTTGTCTGGCGCCAGGCGGTCGATCCCATCGCGATCCGCGATGCGATTGCCGCCCATCCGCTGGCGCCGGTGATCTTCGTGGCGCTGCAGGTGGCGGCCAGCCTGTTGTTCGTGCCGCGCCTGGTGCTGGGCGTGGCGGCCGGCATGATCTTTGGCCTGTGGTGGGGCACCGTGTGGGCGATGATCGGTTGCATGCTGGGCGGCGCGGCGGGTTTTGCCGTGGTGCGCTGGTTCGGCGCCACCGGCGTGCTCGATGCCTCGCCCGGCATCGGGCGCCTGGTGGAGCGGGCGGAGCAGGGCGGTTGGCGCAGCGTGGCGATCCTGCGCCTCATGCCGGTGCCGCACAGCGTCACCAACACGCTTCTGGCCATGACAAATCTTTCCTGGCGCAATTACCTGATCGGGTCGTTTGCCGGCATGTTGCCCATGACGATTGCGCAGGTTGATATCGGCGCATCGGGCGCGGCGCTGCTGGGCAGCGGTCAATGGCTGATCGCCTGCCTGACGCTGGCGGCGGGCATCGCTGCGACCTTCCTGCTGAAGCGCTGGGGTTCGCAACAGCGATCCGGCAAGATAGACTGACCCACATGTCTGTTTGGGGCAAAGTGGGCGGCGCGGCCGCGGGCCTTGTGGTCGGCGGTCCGGTCGGCGCCGTTGTCGGCGCGGTGGTCGGCCATTTCGTGATCGACCGCGAAGGCGATCCCGGCGTCACCTTCACCATCGCGCTGGTGGCGCTGTCGGGCAAGATGGCCCGCGCCGACGGCGTGGTGACCGACAGGGATTTCGACGTCTTCCGCCGCGTCTTCGCCATTCCGCCGGACGAGGAAAACAACGTCCGCCGCATCTTCAACATGGCGCGGCAGGACATTGCCGGTTTCGATCATTACGCGCAGCAGATTGCCAAGCTTCTGGTCGGCAATCCCGCCCTGCTGGAAGACGTGCTGGACGGGCTGTTTGAAATTGCCAAGTCCGATGGCGTGCTGCACCCTTGCGAAGCGCGCTTCCTGGAACGGGTGGCCGAGATTTTCGGCTTCGCGCCGGGCGAATTTCGCCGCATCCGCGCCTCGCACTTCGCGCCCGAACTGACCGATCCCTATGTGATCCTGGGCCTGAGCTATTCGGCCGATGAGGACGAACTCAAGCAGACCTATCGCAAGCTGGTGCGCGAAAACCATCCCGACAGCCTGATGGCGCGCGGTGTGCCCGCCGAGTTCGTCAAGCTGGCCAACGACAAGCTGGCCGCGATCAACAGCGCCTATGAAAAAATCCGCGCCGAGCGGGGGCTGTCCTGATGTCTGGCCTGATGTCCGGCATGATCCAGCGCCCGTCCCCCAACCATGACGCGCGCAATGCCACCATCGACATGCTGGTGCTGCATTATACCGGCATGACCAGCGCGGCGGCCGCGCTGGAACGATTGTGTGACCCGGAGGCCAAAGTCTCCTCGCACTACACCATCGACGAGGACGGCACGGTCTATGCCCATGTGCCCGAAGCGCGCCGCGCCTGGCATGCGGGCGTGTCGCACTGGGCGGGGGTGGACAACGTCAATGCCCGCGCCATCGGCATCGAACTGGTCAATCCGGGGCATGAATGGGGCTATCGCGCATTCCCGCAAGCGCAAGTCTCCGCGCTGATCCGCCTGGCGCATGGCATCGTGATGCGCCACCCCATCGCGACGTCCCAGGTGCTGGGCCACAGCGATGTCGCGCCCACGCGCAAGGAAGATCCGGGCGAGCTTTTCCCATGGGAAAAACTGGCGCAGGCCGGCATCGGCTTGTGGCCCAGCGCGATTCAAAGCGACATCGGCCCCGACGCGCTGATCCGCTACGGCTATGATCCGAAAGCACCTTTGGACAAGGTGATCACAGCCTTCCAGCGCCATTTCCGCCCGTCCAAGCTGGATGGGGAATGGGATTCAGAATGCGCGCAGCTGCTGGCTTCCCTGATCCGGCAGGCGGGCGTATAAGGCCCGCGTCAGATGGCCGGGTGACCGCGGGCTCAGCAATGGGTTCGAGGAAAGTCCGGGCTCCACGGAAAAACGGTGCCGGATAACGTCCGGCGGGGGCGACCCCAGGGATAGCGCCACAGAAATGACACCGCCTACCGGCCTAAAGCCGCGGCAAGGTTGAAATGGTGCGGTAAGAGCGCACCGCGTTCCTGGCAACAGGAGCGGCTAGGCAAGCCCCACCGGGAGCAAGACCAAATAGGGACGGCACGTTGGTGTTTCGGCCAGTCGTCCGGGTCGGTCGCGAGAGGTGTGGGGTAACTCACATCCCAGAGGAATGGTCACCACTTGCGCAAGCAAGTACAGAACCCGGCTTACAGGCCATCTGACTTTTTTTCCTAAACCCCTCCGTCTGCAACTTCCTCTCGGCTCGCTATCGCTCGCCTCGATCGTTGCAGACACCTCCCCTTTATGCGCTGCGCGCAAAGGGGAGGCGGGTCTGTGTATTCGTATAAGTTAGACGCCCGCCTTCTTCGCGGGCACTTCGCCGATGGCGGCCCAGTCCTTGTCCTGCCAGCCCCATGCAATCGCCTGGTCGTAGTTGGTTTTCAGAAGTTCGGCGGTGGGCAGGGTCATGCCCATATCGCTGGCGGCGCTGCGGGCCAGGTTCACGTCTTTCAGGCCCAGCGTCAGCGCGAAACCTGCGGGTTCATAGGCGCGGTTCAGGATCATCGCGCCGTAATTCTTGAACACCGCGCCGCTGAACAGGCGCCCGCCCAGCACGTCATGGAACAGGGCGGGGTCCACGCCGCCCTTGCGCAGCAGGGCGAAGGCTTCGCCGGTGGCTTCGAGTTCGGCGGCGATCATGAAGTTGCCGGCGATCTTGAACAAATTTGCCTTTTCGGCGGCGTCCAGCGGCACGGTGCGTGAACCGATGGCGTCCAGCACCGGCTGCATTCTGGCGATCTGATCGGCGGGTCCGCCCGCCACCAGAACCAGTTGCGCGGCTTCCGCCATTTCCGGGCGGCCGAACACCGGCGCGGAGATATAGCCAAGCCCGCGCGTGGCATGTGCCGCCGCCAGTTCCTTGGCGAACGCCGCCGAGATGGTGGCGAGATTGATATGGATCAGGTTTTTTGCGGCTTTTTCGAGCAACGGCCCCGCCAGCCCGACATCGCGCATCACCGCATCGTTCGACAGCATCGAGAACACCGCATCGCCCTGCATTGCCTCATCCGGCACCCTGGCGGCGACCGCGCCCTTGGCGACCAGCGCCGCGACGGGCTCCTGCGAACGGTTCCACACCGTCACGCTGTGACCTGCCTTCAAAAGGTTCGCGGCGACATGGCCGCCCATGCGGCCCAGGCCGATAAAACCGATTTTCATGTGATGTCCCTTGCGCGTGTTCGGGCGAGAGGTTGGGCATCGCCACGGCGATGTCCAGCGCCTCGAATCATCCTGCGGTTGTGGAGCGGAATGAGTCTTGGCGAAGGTATGATGACGCAATCTAGGGTTGCAGGCATGTCCAAATCGTTAACGCCTTGTTTACCGGCATCACCACAGTATTACCGTGTTCGTTAATCGTTCTCATGGCCACCACCGCTAGCGGTGCAGAAAGTTAACGATACTAGCCAAGCCCCTCAAATCTTTGGGTTTTTGGTTTGACCGCTGCCTTCATCCCATGCTATCCCATACTGTCCCAAAGGGCCGACGGGCCCGCCTGATGTTGCGGCTGACAATTTGGCCGCTCAGGCATCCGGGATAGGGGGTTCAGGGCGCTATGACCGGGTTGGTCCAGCCGTTCATTTCGACGGTGCCAGGGTCGCTCGACAGCAAGGGGCGGGTCTGCATCCCCGCCACCTATCGCCACATCTTGGCTGCCCAGAACACCGCCGGCGTCTACATCTGCCCCAGCTTCATCGACCCCGCGCTGGACGCCTTCGGCCAGTCGCTGCTCGACAGCATCACGGCGCGTCTGGCTTCACAGGATCCGTTCTTCTCCGCCAGCTTCGATGACGAAGCCACCGCGCTGATCGCGCGCACCCAGAATCTGCCGATCGACGAAAATGGCCGCGTGCGCATTCCCGACGCGCTGATCGAACATGCCGGCCTGAAGGACAAGATCGTGTTCGTCGGCAAGGCGCAGAAGTTCCAGATCTGGGATGCCGACGCCTATGCCCCCATCGAAGCCGACGCGCTGGCCCGCGTGAAGGCCCGCATGGAACGCGCCCGCAGCGGAGAGGCCACATGAGCGGCCATCTGCCGGTGATGCTGAACGAAGTGCTTGCGGCGCTGAGCCCGCGCGACGGCGCGCAATACATTGACGGCACCTTCGGCGGCGGGGGCTATTCCAGCGCCATCCTCGAAGCCGCCGATTGCCACGTGCTGGGCATCGACCGCGATCCCGACGCCATCAAGCGCGGCCAGGCGCTGGTCGAACGTTTCGCCGGGCGGTTGACGCTGGTGCAGGGCGAATTTTCCGCCATGGACCAGTTCGCGTCCGAGACGGACGGTGTGGTGCTGGATCTGGGCGTATCGTCCTTCCAGTTCGATCAGCCCGAACGCGGCTTCTCCTTCCGCGAAGACGGCCCCCTGGATATGCGCATGAGCCTGTCGGGCGAAACCGCCGCCGATGTGGTGAACAACGCTGACGAGCGCACCCTGACGCTGATCATCGCCCGCTATGGCGAAGAAAAGAACGCCCGCCGCATCGCCCGCGCCATCATCGCCGCGCGCCCCGTTACCGGCACCGCGCAGCTCGCCGCCATCGTGTCGGAAGCCCAGGGCCCCGCTGCGTTGCGCCATGCCATTCATCCGGCGACCCGCACCTTCCAGGGCCTGCGCATTCACGTGAATGACGAGCTGGGCGAACTGGAACGCGGCCTGGATGCGGCGCTGAAGATTTTGAAGCCCGAAGGCCGCCTGGTCGTGGTGTCGTTCCACAGCCTGGAAGACCGCATCGTCAAACAGTTTCTGGGCAGCCGCTCGACCAGCGCGCCGCGCGCCTCGCGCCATGCGCCCGATGTCGTGGCCGACAAGCCCGCATTTCAGCTTCTGAACAAAGGCGCGCAGACGCCGTCGGTGGACGAAATCCAATCCAACCCTCGAGCCCGGTCCGCAAAGTTGCGCGCCGGGATCAAACTGGCGGCTTAGGAGAAATCATGGTTCGCGTGCTGAACTTCTTCTGCGTGGCGCTGATGGGTCTGTCGATCCTGGCGCTCTACCATGTCTCCGAAAAGACCCGCGTGGCGCACCTGACGCTCAGCAAGGTCGAACGCGACATCGCGCAGGAAAAGTCGCACCTCAGCGTGCTGGAAACCGAATGGCAGCATGTCGCCGCCCCGGCCCGCATCCAGAAGCTGGCGGTCTCGCGGCTGGGCATGGACGACAGCGCTTCGGTCCAGCTTTCCTCCTTCGATCTGCTGCCGCGCCGTAGTTCTGAACCCGCGCCGCTGAACAACACCCCGCTGCTCAATGCCAGCGCCCAGGTGCCCGCGGCCGCCGCGCCCGTTCCTCCGACTTCCGACTCCGGCATGTGAGGGCATGAGCGACGCACCCACGATCTTTCAGCGCCGCATTCTTATCGGGGCGGGACTCTGCGTCGTCGCTTTCGCGCTGGTGGGACTTCGCCTTGTCCATGTCACGCTGCTTTCGACCTGGGACAATGGCCGCGCCGCCACCGCCATAGCCGCCCGCGCCGACCTGACCGACCGCAACGGCGAACTGCTCGCCCGCGACCTGCCGGTGAAAGACCTGTACGCCCGCCCCGCCGTGTTCTGGGACAAGGCGGAAGCGGCGCGCGGCCTGTCTGAGGCCACCGGCGCCAGCGAAGCGCGCCTGTTGCGCGCTTTCAACACCGCCAAGAGCCCCTATGTGCTGGTGTCGCGCCAGATCACGCCCGATGCCGAAGCCCGCGCCATGGCGCTGGGCCTGCCGGGCCTGGAATTCGAACGCGGCGCCAAGCGCTACTATCCCGATGGCCGCACCACCGCCCAGGTGCTGGGCGTGACCGACCCCGATGGCGGCGGCGTGTCGGGACTGGAATTGGGCCTGCAGGACGAACTGCGCAAGGTGCCGGGCGGCAAGGTTGCCACCTCCATCGACATGCGCGTGCAGTTCATCGTCGCCGATGAAATGGCCAAGAGCCGCGAGAAATTCCGCGCCGTGGCCGCCGGTGCGGTGGTGATGGACGTGACCAGCGGCGAAGTGCTGGCGATGGTGTCGCTGCCCGATTTCGATCCCAACCTGCGCCGCCTGAATCGCGGCGATTCCCAGCGCAACATCATGGCGCAGGACGTTTACGAGCTGGGCTCGATCTTCAAGATCTTCACGTTTGCGATGGGCCTGGAAGACAGGACCTTCCGTCCCGACGACGTTCTGACCATTCCGCGCGGCTACAAGATCGGCAAGCATGAGATCGGCGAAGCCCATGTCATGCCCGGCTCGATGTCGGCCTGGGACATTCTCGCCCAGTCGTCCAACATCGGCACCTCGCAGATCGCGCTGCGTTCGGGCGGCCAGCGCCAGTCGCAGTTCCTGCGCAGCCTGGGCCTGCTGACGCCGCTGGTCACCGAGCTGCCGGAAAAAGCCTATCCGCTGTACCCCAAGCGCCAGTGGGGCGCGATTGAAACCGTCACCGTCGGCTATGGCCATGGCATCTCGGTGTCGCCGCTCAGCTTCACCGCCGCGCTGGCCACCGTGGTCAATGGCGGTCGCCGCATCATCCCGACCTTTGAACGCCAGGAAAACGGCGCCGACCGCCGCGGCGAACAGGTGATCCGCGAGGAAACCAGCATCAAGATGCGCGAGATGCTGCGCTACGTCGCCACCAATGGTACGGGCCACAATGCCGACACGCCCGGTTATGCCGTGGGCGGCAAGACCGGCACCGCCGAAGTGCCCGGCCCCAATGGCCGCTACATCAAGAACGCGCTGCGCTCGTCCTTCGCCGCCGTGTTCCCCATGCATGCGCCGCGCTATGCCGTGCTGGTGCTGATGGACCAGCCCAAGGCGACCAAGGACACGTTCGGCTTCGCCACCGCGGGCCACACCGCCGCGCCCCAGGCAGGCCGCATCATACAGCGCATCGCCCCGCTGCTGGGCGTTCCCAACATTCCGGTTCCCACCAAGCTTGCTGCGGTGCCGGCTCCATGACGCCACATTCTGAAACCAGAATGACGGGCGTGCAGGACTTCACAGGTCTGACCAGCGACAGCCGCAAGGTCAAACCCGGCTATCTGTTCGCGGCCCTGGCCGGGACGAAAACCGACGGCGCGAAATTCGTGCAGGACGCGGTGGCGCGCGGCGCCAGCGCCGTGCTGGGCACGCCCGCGCTGGAAAGCGACGTCGCGGCGCTGGGCGTGCCGTTTATTCCGTCCGAAAATCCGCGCCTGGGCCTGGCGCGCTACGCTGCCGCTTTTTATGACGCGCAGCCCGAGACAGTCGCCGCCGTGACCGGCACCAAGGGTAAGTCTTCCATCGTCGCGTTCCTGCGCGAAATCTGGACCGCGCTGGGCAAGCCCGCCGCCAGCCTGGGCACCGTCGGCGTGATCGCACCGAACGGCGTGATGCCGCTGTCGCACACCACGCCCGATCCGGTGGAGATTCACGAACTGCTGGCGACGCTGAAAGCCGATGGCGTCGACCATCTGGCGATCGAAGCCTCCAGCCACGGTCTGGACCAGCATCGTCTCGATGGCGTCAGGATTTCCGGTTGCGGTTTCACCAACATCACCCGCGACCACATGGACTATCACGCGACGTTCGAGGATTACCTCGCCGCCAAGCTGCGCCTGTTCGGCGAAGTGGTGGAGCAGGGCGGCGTGGCGGTGGTCAATGCCGATGCCGATCATGCTGATCGTTTCATCGAGGCGGCCAGGGCGCGCAAGCTGCGCCTGATCACCGTGGGCATGGCGGGCGACACCATCCGCCTGGTCTCGCTGACCGGCCATGGCGACGCCCAGAAGCTGCAGGTCGTCTATGCCGGCGGCACCTATGACATTGACCTGCCGCTGGCCGGAACCTTCCAGGCCTCGAACGCGCTGGTCGCCGCCGGTCTTGCTATTGGCTTGGGAGAAGAGGCCGGAAAAGTTTTCGCCGCGCTGGAACATCTCAAGGGCGCGCCGGGCCGGATGGAAAAGGTCGCCTTCGTCAACGGCGCGCCGATCTATGTCGATTACGCCCACACCCCCGACAGCCTGCAAAAGGTGTTGGAAGCGCTGCGCCCGCATACGCAGAACCGCCTGCATGTCGTGTTCGGCTGCGGCGGTGACCGCGATCGTGGCAAGCGCCCGCTGATGGGTGCGGTGGCGGTGAAGCTGGCCGATGACGTGATCGTGACCGACGACAATCCCCGCAGCGAAGAGCCTGCGGCCATCCGCGCCGAAATCCTGGCCGCCGCGACAGGCGCGCGCGAGATCGGCGACCGCGCGCAGGCGATTCAGAAAGCCGTGGCAGAACTGCAGGTGGGCGACGTGCTGGTAATCGCCGGCAAGGGCCATGAGACGGGCCAACAAATAAAGGGCGAAGTATATCCGTTCTCGGATCGCGAGCAGGCGGTGGCTGCCGCGCTGGCGGCGGGAGGGCGCGGCGCATGAGCCTGTGGACCTCCGCCGAAGCCGTGACCGCCACGCTGGGCAAAGACAGCGGCGATTTCACCGTGTCGGGCCTTTCCATCGACACCCGCACCCTCAAGCCGGGCGATCTGTTCGTGGCGTTGCAGGGCGACAATCGCGACGGCCATGATTTCGTGAAAGCGGCGTTCGAGGCCAAGGCGGGGGCGGCGCTGGTTACGCGCACGCCCGATGGCGTCACCGGTGCGTTGCTGACCGTCGGCCATACCCAGCGCGGCCTGGAAGACCTGGCGCGCGCGGCCCGTAGCCGCAGCAACGCCAAGATCGTCGCCGTCACCGGCAGCGCCGGAAAGACCACCACCAAGGAAATACTGGCCATCGCCTGCAACGCGCTGGGCCGCACCCATGCCAGCGCCGCCAGCTACAACAATCACTGGGGCGTGCCGCTCAGCCTCGCCTCGCTGCCGCGCGACGTCGAGTACGGCATTTTCGAAGTGGGGATGAACCACTTTGGCGAGCTGCGCAATCTGGTCAGCTTCGTGCGCCCGCATGTGGCGCTGGTCACCACCATCGCGCCCGCCCATCTGGAATTCTTCGGCAACTGCGAATCCATCGCTGACGCCAAGTCGGAAATCTTTGAAGGGCTGGAACCAGGCGGTGCGGCGCTGATCCCCGCCGACAGCGCCTATGCTGACCGCCTGACCGCGCGCGCCAAACAGGCGAAAGTCGCCCGCATCGTCAGCTTCGGCGAAAAGGGCGAGGCGAAACTGATTTCCTTCACCGCCGACGGCACCGGCATGCGGGTCAAGGCCGATATCCTGGGCACGGCGGTTGATGCCTATGTCGGCGCGCCGGGCGCGCACATCGCGCAGAATGTGGTCGGGGCGCTGGCGGCGATCGCGCTGCTGGACGGCGATGTGCTGAACGCCGCCGCCGCCTTGAAGAATTTCACCGCGCTGAAAGGCCGTGGCGCGCGTTTCGAGGCGAACGGCATTTCGGTGATCGACGAAAGCTACAACGCCAATCCCGCTTCGATGGCGGCGGCCATGGCGCTGCTGGGCGCATCATCGGGCCGCAAGATTGCGGTTTTGGGCGACATGCTGGAAATGGGCGAGGGCGCTGCCGCCCATCATGCCGGGCTTGCCGCGCCGTTGGCGGCCAACAAGGTTGATCTGGTCTTCGCCTGCGGCGCCCAGATGAAGTCGTTGTGGGATGCCCTTCCGAATGCGCAGCGCGGCGCCTATGCCGAAAATTCCAAATTGCTGGCGCCGCACGTCATGGCCGCCGCAAAGCCCGGCGACACCGTGCTGGTCAAGGGCTCCAACGGGGCAAAAATGTCCGTGATCATTGAAGCGCTGCGGGGAGCGAACTGAGATGCTGTATTATCTGTCTCTCCTCACCCAGATGGAAGAACTCGCCTTCTTCCGCCTGTTTCGCTACCTGACGTTCCGGTCTGGTGCGGCCGTTGTGACGGCGCTGCTGATTGCCTTCCTGATCAACCCGATGCTGATCCGCTGGTTGAAGGTAAAGCAGGGCAAAGGCCAGCCCATCCGCGCCGACGGTCCCGCCCGCCACATCGTCGAAAAGGCCGGTACCCCCACCATGGGCGGTATCCTGATCCTGATCCCCTGGATCGGCGCGACGCTGCTGTGGGCCAACCTGTCCAATCCCTATGTCTGGATCGCGCTTCTGGTGGTCGGCAGCTTCGGCCTGCTGGGCTTCCTGGATGACTATTATAAAGTGACCAAGCGCACCTCGGATGGCCTGTCCAGCAAGTCGCGCATCCTGATCGAATTCGCTGTGGCAGCCTTGGCCACCTGGCTGATCATGCGGGTGCAGGCCCCCGACCTGTCGGGCATTCTGACCGTGCCGTTCCTCAAAACCGTGCTGCTGCCCTTCGGCCTGTTCTTCCTGGTGGTCGGCGGTTTCGTGATCGCGGGCGCCGCCAATGCGGTGAACTTCACCGATGGTCTCGACGGTCTGGCCATCGTGCCGGTGATGATCGCGGCGGCCACCTTCACGCTTATTGTCTATCTGGTCGGCAACGAGGTGTTCGCCGCTTACCTCCAGATTCCCTATGTCGCCCATACCGGCGAGCTGGCGGTTTTCCTGGCGGCGCTGGTCGGCGCGGGTCTGGGTTTCCTCTGGTACAACGCGCCGCCCGCCGCGATCTTCATGGGCGACACCGGTTCGCTGCCGCTGGGCGGGGCGCTGGGCGTGGTGGCCGTCGCCGCCAAGCATGAAATCGTGCTGGCACTGGTCGGCGGCTTGTTCGTGGTCGAAACTGTGTCGGTGATCGTGCAGGTGGTTTCGTTCAAGCTCACCGGCAAGCGCGTGTTCCGCATGGCGCCGATCCATCACCATTACGAACAGCTTGGCTGGACCGAACCCACCATCGTGATCCGTTTCTGGATTGTGGCGGTGGTGCTGGCCCTGCTGGGCCTCGCAACCCTCAAGCTGCGGTGACCCGATGATCCCCAGCCGCGCCTTTGCCAATCGAACCGTCGCCGTTTTCGGCCTGGCCCGCACGGGCCTGGGCGCGGTGCGTTCGCTGGTGGCCGGCGGCACGCGCGTCATCGCCTGGGACGACAATTCCACCGCGCGCGATCTGGGCGGCCAGGAAGGCGCCGAAATAATGCCATGGCGCGAATGGCCGTGGGAAAGCATTGCCGCGCTGGTGCTGTCGCCGGGCGTACCGCTGACCCATCCCGTGCCGCATGGCGTGGTGGTGCATGCCAACCAGGCGAAGGTACCGGTGATCGGCGATGTCGAACTTTTCGCCCGCGAAATCCGGCCCGATAGCAACGCACCCGGCAAGGCGCCGGTGATCGCGATCACCGGCACCAACGGCAAGTCCACCACCACCGCGCTGGTGGGACATATTCTGAAGGCCTGCGGCTTCGACGCCCAGATCGGCGGCAATATCGGCAATTCGGTGCTGGAACTGTCGCCGCCCGGTGCGAAGACGATTTACGTGCTGGAAATGTCCAGCTTCCAGATCGACCTGGCCCCTGGCCTGAAGCCCGACGTGTCGCTGCTGTCCAACCTGTCGGTCGATCATATCGACCGCCATGGCACGATGGAAAATTATGCCGCCATCAAGGCGCGGATGCTGGCGCAGACCGCCGCCGATGGCCAGTTGGTGATCGGCGTCGATGACGATCATTCCTCTGCCATCTTCACCGAGCTTTCCGCCGCCGCCAAAGCGCGCAACAGCGCCGCCGCCAATCCGGTGTCGGTCGGCAAGGTGCTGGGCCGTGGAATCTTTGTCGTCGATGGCGCGCTGTACGATGCGCTGTCGGGCCGCGCCAACAAGGTGATGGAGATGGCCGATGCACAGCGCCTTCCCGGCGCGCACAATTGGCAGAATGCGGCGCTGGCTTATGGCGCCGTCAAGCCTTTCCTCAGCGACACGCGCCAGATCATCGCCGCCATCGCCAGCTTTCCCGGCCTGGCGCACCGCATGGAAGATGTCGGCCATATCGGCAATGTGTCGTTCATCAACGATTCCAAGGCGACCAATGCCGATGCCACGGCCCGCGCCTTGGCCACCTATCCCGATATTTTCTGGATCGCAGGCGGCAAGGCCAAGGATGGCGGTATCGAAAGCCTGAGTCCGTACTTCCCGCGCGTGCGCAAGGCCTATCTGATCGGCGATGCCGCGGCCGTGTTCGCCCGCACGCTGGACGGAAAAGCCTCCTATGAAGTTTCGGGCACGCTCGACAAGGCGGTGGAAGCCGCCGCCCGCGACGCCGTGGCCTCGTCCGCGCCCGCGCCGGTTGTGCTGCTGTCGCCGGCCTGCGCCTCCTACGACCAGTTTAAGGATTTCGAGCATCGCGGCGATACCTTCCGCGATGCGGTGGCGCGGTTGCCGCGCAACCTGAAGGCGGCGTCATGATGAACCGCTCCAACAGATCCGCGCTGGCCAACTGGTGGTTCACCGTCGACCGGGTGGCGCTGGGCTGCATGCTGCTGCTGGCCGGGATTGGATTGATGCTGGCCTTCGCCGCCAGCCCCGCCACCACCGGCAGCCCGATGGCAGGCGGCGATTTCCGCTATACCGCGCGGCAGGTGATGTTCGCGGTGTTCGCCATTGCCATTCTGTGCGGCATGTCGCTGCTGTCGCTGCGCCAGATCCGCATCGCGGGCGCGGTGACCTTTGCAGGCGCGCTGATCGGCTCATTCCTGGTGCTGTTCGTCGGCGCCGACCTGCTCGGCGCCAAGCGCGAACTGGATTTCGGCGCCTTCCATCTGCAGCCGTCGGAATTCCTCAAGCCCGGTTTCGCCATTCTGGCCGCCGCCGTGCTGGCCGACCGCCAGCCGCTGGCGATCCCCAAGCCCGTGGTGACCGGGCTTCTTTTGCTTCCTGCCTTGCTGATCCTGATCAAGCAGCCGGACGTGGGCCAGACCGCGCTGCTGCTGTGCCTGTGGGGCGGCATGCTGTTCTTCTGGGGCATGTCGTTCGTCTGGGTGTCGGCGGGCATCGGCGCGGTGGGTGTGCTGGGCTTCATTGCTTATCAAGTGTTTCCGCACGTCAACCGCCGCGTCGATCAGTATCTGGGCCATTCCGAAACCGGCTATCAGGCGGGCCTTGCCTTGAAGGCCTTCGCGCATGGCGGGCTGACGGGCGTCGGCCCCGGCGCGGGCACCGTCAAATACCGTATTCCCGACGTGCATTCCGACTTCATCTTCGCGGTGGCGGGCGAGGAATTCGGCCTTCTGCTGTGTGGGCTTATCGCCATCCTGTTCGGCGTTCTGACCGTGCGGCTTTTGCTGCGCGCGGCCGCCTCGCGTGAACCCTTCGCCCAGTTGGCCGGCGCGGGCCTGGGTCTGGTCACGGCGGTGCAGGCCTTCATCAACATGGGCGTGGCGGTGTCGCTGCTGCCCGCCAAGGGCATGACGCTGCCCTTTATATCCTATGGCGGCTCGTCGCTGTTCGCGGTGGCGGTGACCATGGGCTTTGCGCTGGCCGTGACGCGCCAGCGGCCCAAGGTTGTCACCCGCGACGATCCCAGCTTTTTCATGGTGCGGGCATGAGCGTCCCCACTTCCAATGCTATCGTGCTTTCCGCAGGCGGCACGGGCGGGCACCTGTTCCCGGCCCAGGCGCTGGCCGCCGAGCTGGTCAATCGTGGACGCCAGATCGTGGTGATGACCGACGCGCGCTTCGCCCATTACGCCACGCATTTCCCCGGCGCGACCATCCAGACCGTGCCGTCTTCGCCCTTCAACAGCGTGCTGGCGCCGTTCAAGATCGCCGCCGGCGTGCTGGCGGCGGCCATGCGGCTGATGAAGCTCAAGCCCGCCGCCGTCATCGGTTTTGGCGGTTATCCATCCGTGCCGGTGATGCTGGCCGCGACGCTGCTGCGCCTGCCCACCGCCATCATCGAGCAGAATGCCGTGGTCGGCCGCGCCAACCGGCTGGTCATGAACAAAGTGAAGACGGTGGCTGCCGCATTCCCCATCGCCCGCTTCGCGCCCGCCGATCCGTACAAGGTGGTGCTGACCGGAAATCCCCTGCGTCCGGAAGTCGAAGCCTTGTGGGGCGCGTCTTATAATGTGCCGGACTCCAGTGGCCCGCTGCGCATTCTGGTGTTCGGCGGCAGCCAGGGCGCGCGGGCCTTGAGTGAGATCGTGCCCGCCGCGCTGACCCGCCTGCCACACGACCTGAAGATGCGCCTGAACGTGGTGCAGCAGTGCCGCCCCGAAGACATTGATCAGGTGCGCCAGATCTACAGCAACGCCGAAATCCGCGCCCAGCTCGAAAGCTTCTTCGGCGATCTGCCGCGCCGCATGGCCGAAACCCATCTGGTGATCGCCCGCTCCGGCGCCGGCACCGTGGCCGAACTGATGGCCATTGGCCGCCCCGCCATTCTGGTGCCGCTGCCCGGCGCGCTGGACGACAACCAGGCGCCCAATGCCGACATCCTGGCCCGCGCCGAAGCGGGATGGAAAGTGCGGCAGAGCGATTTGAACCCGGATTCATTGGCCCAGATGATCATGAAAGCCTTTGCCGATCCCATGGCGCTGGCCCGCATGGCGGCCCGCGCCCATGCGCTGGCCACGCCGAACGCGGCGCAGAAGCTGGCCGATGTGGTCGAAGACCTTGCTTTGCAGAGGGCCGCGTAATGGCGACACCTGTCACCACCCGCGTGCCGCTGGACATCGGCGCCATTCATTTCATCGGCATCGGCGGCATCGGCATGAGCGGCATCGCCGAGATCATGCACAATCTGGGCTACAAGGTTCAGGGCAGCGACGCCGCCGAGAACGCCAACGTCAAGCGCCTGCGCGGCATGGGCATCACCGTGCATGTCGGCCACAATGCCGACAATCTCAAAGATGCGCATGCGGTGGTTTATTCCTCCGCCGTCAAGCCTGGCAATGTCGAGTTCGACGCCGCCCGCGCGCTGTTGCTGCCGCTGGTGCGCCGCGCCGAAATGCTGGCCGAGATCATGCGGCTTCGCTCCTGCATCGCCATCGCCGGCACCAACGGGAAGACCACGACCACCACGCTGGTCGCATCCTTGCTGGATGCGGGCGGCATGGACCCCACCGTGGTCAATGGCGGCATCATCAACGCCTATGGCACCAACGCCCGTCTGGGCGCGGGCGAATGGGTGGTGGTGGAAGCCGATGAAAGCGACGGCACCTTCCTGCGCCTTCCCGCCACCGTGGCGGTGGTAACCAACGAAGACCCTGATCACCTGGATTACTACGGCACCTTCGAAAACATGCGCGACGCCTTTCAGCGGTTCGTGGAGAACGTGCCGTTCTACGGTTTCGCGGTGCTGTGTATCGACCATCCCGAAGTGCAGGCGATGGTGGGTCGCATCACCGACCGCCGCATGATCACCTATGGCTTTTCGCCCCAGGCCGATGCCCGGGCGGTGAATGTCAGCTTTTCCGAAGGCGCCTCGCATTTCGACGTGGTGTTCACGGATCGCCGCAAGAACAGCGAAGAGCGCATGGACGGCATGTCGTTGCCCATGCCGGGCGAGCACAATGTGCAGAATGCCATGGCCGCCATCGTGGTGGCCCGCCAGTTGGGCGTGCCGGATGCCACGATCAGGAAGGGCCTGTCCGAGTTTCGCGGTGTCAGCCGCCGTTTCACCAAGGTGGGCGAGGTCAATGGCGCTTCGATCATCGACGATTACGCCCACAACCCCTTCAAGATCGCCGCCGCCGTGCGCGCCGCCCGCCAGGCCTATAAGGGCCCCATCGTGGCGGTGGTGCAGCCGCATCGCTACACCCGCCTGCGCGATACCTTCGAGCAGTTCGCCACCTGCCTGAACGACGCCGACGTGGCGGTGATCGCGCCGGTCTATGCCGCGGGCGAAGCGCCGATCGACGGCATCAGCCGCGACAGTTACGCCGAAGCGCTGCGCGCCCATGGCCACCGCAACGTCATCGTGATCGACGGCGAAGATGATCTGGCCGCCGCCGTCGCGCCCTATGTGAAGCCGGGCGCCGCGATCATCGGCACCGGCGCGGGTTCGATCACAAGCTGGATGTACAACCTCCCAAAGAAGCTGGAGGGGCTGGTTTGATGATGACCAGAACCCAGGGATCAGCTCCCTGCGACATGCTTCCGCCGGTGCGTGGGTCCATTACCCGCGACGCGCCGCTGAAGGATCTCGTCTGGTTCCGCGCCGGTGGTCCCGCGGAACTGCTGTTTCGTCCCGCCGATGCCGATGATCTGGCCAGCTTCCTTGCTGCCAAGCCCGCCGATCTCAAAGTCTCGGTGATCGGCGTCGGCTCCAATCTCCTGGTGCGCGATGGTGGCATTCCCGGCGCGGTGGTGCGGTTGTCGTCTGCCTTCGGCAAAGTCGAGACTTATAAAAATGAAGATGGTGGCTTGCACGTGCGCGCCGGCGCCGCCGCTTTGGATGGCGCGGTGGCACGCGCCGCCGCCGATGCCGGCATCGGCGGTCTGGAATTCCTGCGCGGCGTGCCCGGCACCATCGGCGGCGCCCTGAAAATGAACGCCGGCTGTTATGGCCGCGAGATCAAGGACATCTTCGTCGAAGCGACCGCGATCGACGAAAAAGGCAATAAAATAAGGCTTTTCGCCGCCGACATGGCGTTCGAATACCGCAAGGCCAAAGGCGCGCATGACGGGCTTATCTTCATCGAAGCGGTGTTCGAAGGCACGAAAGACGAACCCGCCGCAATCCGCGCCCGCATGGAAGAATTGTCGGCCAATCGCGAAGCCGCCCAGCCGATCAAGTCCAAGACCGGCGGCTCGACCTTCAAGAACCCGCCTGGCCACAAGGCCTGGCAATTGGTCGATGATGCCGGTTGCCGCGGCCTGAAGATCGGCGGCGCCCAGGTTTCGGAAAAGCACACCAACTTCCTGATCAATACCGGCGACGCCACCGCCACCGACCTTGAGGCGCTGGGCGAGGAAGTGCGCAAGCGCGTCCAGGAAAAATCCGGCGTGACGCTGGAATGGGAAATCAAGCGCGTGGGGGTTGCATGACAACTTTCAAGCGCATCGCCGTGCTGATGGGCGGCCGCAGCGCCGAACGCGAAGTCTCGCTGTCGTCGGGCCGTGGCGTGATGCAGGCGCTGGAGGAGGAGGGCTTCGACGCGATCGAAGTCGATCCCGCCGACGATCTGCAATCCCAGCTTCGCGCCGCCAGGCCCGACGCCGTGTTCAACGCGCTGCATGGCCGCTTCGGCGAAGACGGCACGGTGCAGGGCATCCTGGAATGGATGCGCCTGCCTTATACCCATTCGGGCGTGCTGGCCTCAGCGCTGGCGATGCACAAGGAGCGCACCAAGGATATCTACCGCGCCGCCGGCCTGCCGGTGGTCAAGTCCATCGTCTGCGACCGCAAGGATGCGGGCGCGCAACACCTGATGGAGCCGCCCTATGTGGTCAAGCCCGTCAATGAAGGCTCCAGCGTCGGCATCTTCATCGTGCGTGCGGGTGACAACCGCCCGCCCGCCGCACTGCTGTCGGAAGACTGGTCCATCTCCAGCGAGATGATGGTGGAGGAATTCGTGCCGGGCCGCGAACTGACGGTGAGCGTGCTGGGCGACAAGCCACTCTGCGTCACCGAAATCACCACCGACCTGGCCTTCTATGATTACGAAGCCAAGTACGCCGCCGGTGGCTCCCAACATATTCTGCCCGCGCAGGTGCCCGATGCCGTCGCCAGGGACGCGATGGAAATGTCGGTGATCGCCCACAAGGCGCTGGGCTGCCGCGGCGTCAGCCGCACCGATTTCCGTTACGACGACACCGGCGCCAAGCCGCGTCTGATCCTGCTGGAAACCAACACCCAGCCGGGCATGACGCCGACGTCTCTGGTGCCGGAACAAGCAGCTTATCTCGGCATGTCTTACGCAAAATTGTGCCGCTGGATGGTGGAGGACGCGTCATGCGATCGGTAACTGCGGACCACAAGAACCGGGGCAAATCGGCCCGCGCGCAGGCGGTGCGCCCCTCGACACGCCGCGACCTGCCCAAGGTCCAGCCCGGCACGGCCCGGCGCGAAAAGCCGCCGGGCTTGTTCTCGCGCCTGATGCCGCGCTTCGCCTTCATTGCGGGTCGCCCGATGATGGCGATGACCGTTATTTCCGTGATCCTGGCGCTGATCACCGCCTTGTTCGCCAGCGGCATTCTGGGCCGCGGTTTGCGCGCCGTGGACAATGGCATCAATTCCACCCTGGCCCATGCGGGCTTCGGCATTTCCGAAATCCACATCACCGGCAACCGCCGCACGCCCTACAAGCAAATCCTGGAAGTGCTGGGCATGCAGCCCGGCCAATCGATCTTCTCGGCCGACCTGTTCGGCGCACGCAACCGCCTGGCGCATCTGGACTGGATCGAAAGTGCCCAGGTGCATCGCCGCTACCCCGATGCCATCTTCGTGACGCTGGTGGAAAAGCGCCCCTTCGCGCTGTGGCAGGCCCCGCCCAATGCGCGCGGCGAAGCGCCCATCGCGCTGGTAGAGCGGGATGGCGACGTCATCACCACCCGTGACATTGAAAAGTTCAGCCGTCTTCCGAAATTGGTGGGCGAGGGCGCGCCCCAGGCCGCCGCCGAACTGGTCGATGCGGTGAAGTCGCATCGCGCCATCTCGGCCCGCACCGCCGCCTTCGCGCGAATTTCGGCGCGCCGCTGGAACCTGATTCTGGACGACGGCGTAATCGTCAAGCTGCCCGAAGCCGGCTGGGACAAGCAGCTTGCGGCGCTGGAGCAGCTCATCATCGACAAGCGCATTCTGGAACGCGATGTCGTGGAAATCGACCTGCGTTCGCCGACGCACTACTTCTTCATGCTTGAGAACGGCGAAAAGAAAGACGTTCAGAGGGGCAAGGAAACATGAACCAGACGCTGAGGTTGCGCGTGAACAACGAAATCCCCGCTTACCGTCCCGGCCTGGTTTCGGCGCTGGATGTCGGCACGTCCAAGGTCGTTTGCGTCATCGGCCAGGCCGAGGCGGGATCGCTCAAGGTGCTGGGCAGCTCCTTGCGCGAATCCTCAGGCCTCAAGGCGGGCACCATCACCAGCCTGGACCAGGCCGAGGAATCGATCCGCGATTGCGTGGCGGCGGCCGAGAACATGGCCGATGCCCGCATCCAGAACGTGCTGATCAGCGTCAATTGCGGCCAGCCGGTCTCGGTGACCAGCCGGGCGGTGATGTCGCTGGATGGCGCGCTGGTGTCCGACGATCACCTGCGCGTGCTACTCAGCGACGGCCGCGCCCGCGCCAAGCTGGAAGGCCATGAAGTGATCCAGAGTGCGCCGACCGCCTATGTGGTCGATGAAGCGCGCGGCGTGAAGAACCCGTCCGGCATGTTCTGCCAGCGCATCGGCGTGGCCATGCATGCGGTGGCGGTCAAGCCCAGCCCGCTGCAGAATCTCAAGCTGGCGGTGGAACGCTGCCACCTTAACGTCATCGGCACCCAGTTCGGCGCGTATGCGAGCGGAATCTCGACCCTGACCGAAGACGAAAAGCAGATCGGCGCCACCGTGATCGACATGGGCGGCGGCACCACCTCCATCGCCGTCTTCCTGGAAGGCCATCTGGTCCATGCCGATGTCGTGCCGGTGGGCGGCTTTGCCGTCACCAGCGACATCGCCCGCATGCTGGCCGCGCCCCTGGCCGCCGCCGAACGCACCAAGACGCTCTATGGCGCGGCGATGGGCGAGATGGACGGCGGTTCCGACGTGGTGTCGGTCGCCCAGACCGGCGAGGAGGGCGACGATGCCGCCTTGCGCCTGCCGCGCTCCATGCTCACTCGCATCATCCAAGCCCGTCTCGAAGAAATTTTCGGCGAGGTCCAGACCCGTCTGCGCGCGTCGGGTTTCGACGTGGCGGCGGGTCGTCGCGCGGTGCTGACCGGGGGCGCCTGCCAGCTTGCCGGCACGCGCGAACTGGCCGCCCGCATCCTGAACAAGCAGGTCCGCATCGGTCGTCCGCAGGCATTTTCGGGCCTGGCGGCGGCGTCGGCGGGACCTGATTACGCAACGGCGATCGGCCTTCTGATGGCCGGCGCCACCTTGCCGCCCGAACTGCTCAATCCGGACCTCGCAATGGGCGGTCCGGCCCGTAACACCAGCGAAAGCTGGCTCACCCGGTTGACCCGCAGATGGCTCTAGTGATTCAAAAGGTAAACAAGCGAATCAGTTGGGTATCTGGCGTGCCGCAAGGTGATCGAAGCATCTCAACCAGGAGACACTAATATGGCGATCAACCTCAAAGCTCCCGAAAGCAAAGAACTGCGTCCCCGCATCACGGTGCTGGGCGTGGGCGGCGCCGGCGGCAATGCCGTCAACAACATGATCGAAGCGGGCCTGGAAGGCGTCGACTTCGTGGTCGCCAACACCGATGCCCAGGCCCTGGCCCAGTCCAAGGCCACCCGCCGCATCCAGCTCGGCGCCGCCACCACCGAAGGCCTCGGCGCTGGCGCCCAGCCGGAAGTCGGCCGCGCGGGCGCCGAAGAATCCATGACCGAGATCATGGAACAGCTTTCGGGCGCGCACATGGTCTTCATCGCCGCCGGCATGGGCGGCGGCACCGGCACGGGCGCTGCGCCTGTCATCGCCCGCGCGGTGCGCGAGGCCGGCATCCTGACCGTCGGCGTCGTCACCAAGCCCTTCAGCCTGGAAGGCGACCGCCGCATGCGCGTGGCCGAGCGCGGCATCCAGGAACTGCAGCAGTTCGTGCACACGCTGATCGTGATCCCCAACCAGAATCTGTTCCGCGTCGCCAACGAACGCACGACCATGGCCCAGGCTTTCGCCATGGCCGATGAAGTGCTGCATGCCGGCGTGCGCGGTGTCACCGACCTGATCGTGATGCCGGGCCTGATCAACCTCGACTTCGCCGACATCAAGTCGGTGATCAGCGAGATGGGCAAGGCGATGATGGGCACCGGCGAGGCAGAAGGCGAAGACCGCGCCATGCGCGCCGCCGACATGGCGATCTCGAACCCGCTGCTGGACGATGTCACGATGAAGGGCGCCAAGGGCGTTCTGATCAACATCACCGGCGGTCCCGACCTGATGCTGTTCGAAGTCGAACAGGCCGCCAACCGCATCCGTTCGGAAGTCGATCCCGACGCCAACATCATCTTCGGCAACACCATCCTGGACGACATGGAAGGCCGCATCCGCGTGTCGGTGGTCGCCACCGGCATCGATGCCGACCAGGTCCGCATGCCCCTGCCGACCGAAAAGGTCCGCACGCTGCATCCGCATCTGAACCTGCGCAATCCGGCCCGCACGCCGGCGACCGCCACCGCCGCCCCGATGATGGCCGCGCCGATGACGCCGCCGCCCGCGCCCAATCCGGTGCATGCCACGATGGATCAGCTCGCCGCCGAAATCGGCGCCGACAAGAGCCCGGCCGAGGATTACATCCTGGGCGGCTCCGACGCGCCGGAAGTCACCGCCGATCCGATCCCGCTGTCGGCCAAGTATCCGGCCACCGAAAGCTATCGTCCGCTGGAACAGCAGCCGATGGCTGCGCCGGCGGCGGAAAAGAAAAGCGGCTGGGGCTTCTTCGGCCGCAAGAAGGCCACGCCTGACATGCGTTCCGAACCGGCGCCCGAACCGCGCGTCGCCGCGCCGCGCGCCACGGCCACCACCATGCCGCCGCAGCAGCAGCCGGCCGCCAAGGACGACGACCTGTTCCCCGACCACAAGCGGGACGAGCAGTTCGAAATCCCGGCCTTTTTGCGCCGCCAGTCGAACTGATCGTCGACGTATATAAAGACGAAAAGGGCGGTCCTTCGGGGCCGCCCTTTTGTTTCGGATACCTGACATCAGGCTGACGGCATGCAGCCTCGACATCACGCACGGCCATCGTTACATAATGCGAACCGTTCTCAAGAAGCCCTCAAGAGGCCTGTGATGCTGACCCGCGCCGTTCTGTTGCTTGCCATTGTGTTGCTGGGGGCCTCTTCGCTTGGGGGCGGGCCCGCCCACGCCCAGACCGCGCCGGCGCAAACCATCTGGCGCCTGCTGGATTACATCGCGGTCGATTATCGCGAAGCCGTGCGGGACGGGAAGGTCGTCAACGACGCCGAATATGTCGAGATGGTCGAGTTCTCCAAGTCGGCCCGCGAACGCATCACCCAGCTTCCTGTCACCGGCGCGCGTCAGGACCTGCAGCAAAAGGCCGTGGCGCTGGAAAAGCTGATCGCCGGCAAGCAGCCGCCCGATACCATCGCCGTTGCGGCGCGCGCCGTCGCCGCCGACCTGATCAAGGCCTATCCGGTGCCGCTGGCCCCCAGCGCGACGCCCGACCTGGCGCGCGGCGAACAGATTTACGCGCAGCAATGCGCCTCGTGTCATGGCGTCACCGGCGACGCCAATGGCCCGGACTCGGCGGGCCTCGACCCGCCGCCGATCGCATTCACCGACGCGGCCCGCGCCAGCGAGCGCAGCGTTTTCGCGCTGTTTCAGGTGATCGAGCAGGGGCTTGACGGCACCAGCATGCGCAGCTTCGCCGAACTGTCGCCGGAAGACCGCTGGGCGGTGGCCTTCTATTCCGGCAGCCTGGCCTTCACCAGCACCGACGCAGGCGAACGCCTGTGGAAGGAAGACGCCAAGCTGCGCTCCAGCTTCAACATGGACCGTCTGGTCAGCGCCACGCCCGCCTTGCTGGGGGCCGAGCTTGGCGAAGACAAGGCGAAAGCGATCAGCGCCTACCTGCGCCGCCATCCCGAAGCGGTTGCCGCCGAACAGACCAGCGGCGCGCTGACGTTTGCGCGCGGCAAGCTGAACGAAGCGCTGGCCGCCTATGAACGCAAGGACAGCCGCGCCGCCACCGATCTGGCCCTGTCGGCCTATCTCGACGGTTTCGAGCCGGTCGAAGCGGTGCTGGCGGCGCGCGACAATGCGCTGATGCTGCGCATCGAAAACGCCATGATCGCGGTGCGTGCCGGCATCGCCAACGGCCAGCCGGTGGAAGCCGTGCGCGGCCAGGTGGCGACGCTCGACGGCCTGTTCGGGGAAGCCGAAAAGGTTCTGGGCTCCAGCGAGGCGTCCAGCACCGCCAGTTTCCTGGCCGCCTTCACGATCCTGGTGCGCGAAGGCCTGGAAGCGCTGCTGATCGTGATTGCGATGATTGCCTTCCTGAACAAGGCCGGCCGCCGCGACGTGCTGCCTTATGTGCATGGCGGCTGGGCCGCGGCGCTGGTGGCGGGTGCGGTCACCTGGGTGATCGCCACCTGGATGATCACCATATCGGGTGCCAGCCGCGAACTGACCGAAGGCTTTGGCTCGCTGCTTGCCGCAGCCGTCTTGCTGTGGGTCGGAATCTGGATGCACGGCAAGAGCCACGCCAATGCCTGGCAGCGCTACATACGCGACAAGATGGGCGCGGCGCTGACCAGGCGGTCCGCCTGGTTCCTGTTCGCGCTGGCCTTCGTGGTGGTGTACCGCGAAGTGTTCGAAACCATCCTCTTCTATGCCGCGATCTGGGCGCAGGGGAATGGCGGGGCGATGCTGGCCGGCGCGCTGGCGGCCATCGTGGTGCTGACCGTCGTCGCGGTGGCGATGATGTATTTCAGCCGCCGCCTGCCGATCGGCGAGTTCTTCAAGTACAGCTCGTGGCTGATCGCGGTCCTGGCCGTGGTGCTGATCGGCAAGGGCACGTCCGCCCTGCAGGAAGCCGGCTACATCGCCGTCAACCCGCTGCCGGGCTGGCCACGTTCGGAGCTGCTGGGCCTTTACCCCACCCAAGAGGGCATGATCGCCCAGGCGCTGATGGCGGTGCTGCTGATCATCGGCTTCCTCTGGAACAACCGCCAGGCATCAAAAGCCGCCTGACGTGGTAGCCGACTGATTTTTCAGGTGAACAGGGTGTGGATCGGCCTGCTGGGCAGGACGGAAATCCTGCTGTTGCTCACCGGCAGGATGTGCCGGGATCGACGAGGGTAAAGCCGGAATACCGCTCGATTTCGCCGGTGGCGAGGGTGATGCACCCTGCCATGAGCATGGCGATGCAGAGCAGCGCCAGAATGTGTCGTGACTCCATGACTAACATCCCCAATGGAAAGTATCTTTTCCATATGTAAAGTCTACTTGACTTTTGTCAAGCATGCTTTACGTTGATGAAAAATGGAGAGCGACATGAGCAAACGCTTACGAATCCTGCCCTTTGGCGTTTGCCTAGCAATCTGTCTTGGATGCTGGGCGTGGACGTTCGGCACCCTGATCCTTTTCGGCCATCCGGGCGCCGCGCGATGGACAACAATGGTGACGATATCCGCTGTCGCGATGGAAGCGACGGTCTGGGTCGGAGCTTTCACGCTGGGATGGTCCGTCTTCGATAGCCGGCGCCGCTTGTGGGCGCGGATCACGGAACTTGGGAGGACTTTATGAGCCAGACGAAACTGAGTCCGCCCGACGCGGCAATGCGCCGCTTTCTCATCGTGCAGTTCGGGGTGCTGGGAGCATTCGCCGTGGTGATGATAGCCGTTGAAGCTGTTATCCCAACCGTGAAAACGCCGTGGCAGCGCTGGCTGCTCGCTGCGGGGCCCGCTGCGCTGCTGCTGGTCTGGGCATGGGAGTTTTTTCGCGTGATCCGCGCGCAAGACGAGATGATGCAGACCATACATCTGCGCGTAGTTGCCACGGCCGCCTGCCTGGTGCTGCTTGGGGCATCATTGTGGGGAATCCCGGAGCGCCTGCTGAATGCCCCGGAGTTGCCTGCGTCGCTGCTGCTGCCCATTTTCGCGTTCGTCTATGGTGCCGCTTGGGCGATGACTGGAGGGCGGCGGTGAAGAATAATCTTCGCGATCTGCGGGAGGAACGCGGCTGGACGCAGGCCGATCTTGCGTTGCAACTTGAAGTCTCCCGCCAGACCATCAATGCCTTGGAGGCAGGTCGCTATGACCCTTCACTGCCCCTGGCGTTCAAGATTGCGCGCCTGTTTGGGCGCCGGATCGAAGATATCTTCACGGATGCGACATAAAAAGATCGCAGGATACAGGCTGACATTGTGGCCGAATCTCGGCGAACAGCATTAGCTAAAACAGTTGCCCGCCGTTCGGCCGGCTTGTATGGAAAGCGCCATGGCTATCCGCGATCCGCTAGACACTACCCCCGTCAGACTCAAGCCGCTGCCGATGCTGATCTTCAGTTCGCGCTGGCTGCAATTGCCGCTCTATGTCGGCCTCATCGTCGCGCAATGCGTCTACGTGTTCCTGTTCCTGAAGGAGCTGCATCACCTCGTTCTCCATGCCTGGGAGTTTACCGAGCAGCAGATCATGCTGGTGGTGCTGGGCCTGATTGACGTGGTGATGATCTCGAACCTGCTGGTGATGGTCATCGTCGGCGGCTACGAGACCTTCGTTTCCCGCCTTGGCCTGAAGGGGCACCCCGACCAGCCCGAATGGCTCAGCCACGTCAATGCGGGCGTGCTCAAGGTGAAACTGGCGATGGCCATCATCGGCATCTCCTCGATCCACCTGCTGCGGACCTTCATCGAGGCCGGCGCTTTGGGTCAGCCCAACGCCCGCATCACCGAGCCCGCGATCATCTGGCAGACGGTGATCCACATGTCGTTCATCGCCTCGGCGCTCGGCATCGCCTGGGTCGACAAGATGACCCAGTCCAAGCACTGATCTGCCCGGTACGGATCTAAGTCAGGGCACCAGCCAGACGAATACGCCAATCATGGCCAGCAGGCTCACGCCTGTCAGGGTCAGCGTCTGCGCGAGCCGGTAGCGCAGGCTGAAGAACAGGATATAGCCGATCAGCGACAGGATCAGGAATAGCGCCGCGGAAATGTCGATGAACAGCTTCCACGCCGCGCCGACATTCTTGCCGCGGTGCAGGTCGTTCAGGATGGTGACGGCGTCGGGCTTCTGAACCGTGGCGTCCGCCACGCCCGTCTTCATGTCGACCACGATGCTGGTATTGCCGGTAACGCCTTCATAGCGCAGATAGGCTTCGCCGCCATCGATCTCGCCCGACGTGTAAATCCCGCTCACCGCGCCCTTCGCATCGATCAGTGCCGCAATGGCCCGCGCCGGGTCTTCGACTTTGCCTGCGGCGGCGACATCGCCCGGCGAAAGCGCCAGGCGGATTTCCTGCGGCCGGGTTTCGTTTTTCAGCCATTCGGGATGGTTGAGCAGCAGGCCCGTCACCGAAAAGAACATCAGCGAAATGAACGCGAAGGCCGACAGATACCCGTGCCACAGCCGTGACTGGCGGTAGAGTTCGATCTTCCAGCGCGGCATCGGGCGCGGCCGACGGGGCAGCGCATCGGATACCATGTCACGCACGACGTCGGTCACTGGCTTCTCCCATAGGTGGCGCGCACCTTGCCCACTTCGCCGTCGGGCTTGGCTTCGACCACCGCGCCATCGGCGTTCAGCATCAGTTCAAGCCGCTGCACGGTGTGGCCGCCTTTTTCGCGGCTGGCCTCGATATTCAGAACATACTTGCCCTGCGGCACCTTCTTGCCGGCATCGTCCAGCCCGTCCCATTTGATGTTGTACTGGCCCGGCGGGCGGGTGGGGCGGCTGACCGAATCCACCAGCTTGGCGTCGTTGCGTCCGAAGCGGCGCCAATAGATGTAATTTTCTTCCTTCCAGCGCGTCTCCTTGCCCAGCACCAGCAGGGTGCGGATCAGCGTACGGTTCTCGTCGGTGATCCAGATGGCGACGTAGGGGTTGTGATAGGTGCCCGCATTCACCTTGGGCACTTCATATTCGATGTTCACGCCAAAACCCGCCGGCCAGGCACCGCCCGTTTGCGCCAGTACCGGCGTGGCGGCGCATTGCCAGCGCGACGAGGTGAAGGTTTTGCCGTCCCTGGTGACGATGCGCGCGGCAACATTGTCGAGACGGTCTGCCAGCGCGAGGGCTTCGCTTGGCGGCAGCACCGAAAAGGCGGTGGCCAGCGCATCGGCCTGCGCCGCACTGTCGGCCACGGCGGTGGCATAGGCCACGTGATTCACGCGCGCGCCGGTCAGCGGCGACACGGCCAGCTCGCCGCGTGCAGAAGGTCCGCTGGTGGCGACGGCTTGGTTGCTCAGGACAATGTGGGACAGGGCAGGGGCATTGTCGGCCGGGTTGGCGGGATCGACCAGGCCGATGCGCCAGGCTTTGTTGTTGTTGTTGGGGCCGCCGGGCGCCGCGCCCCAGCAGGCCAAGTCGCCGCCGATATCCACCATTACGCCATCCACGCCCGGCACGCAGCGGGCCGCGGCGATGGCGCGGTCGATGATGAAGCCCTTGGCCAGGCCGTCCACGGCGAAGACCACATCCTTTGGCCGCGTGATGGTGCGGGTGCCGGCATCCAGGCGCAGGCTGGCTGTTTCGATCTTCACCGCCAGCCTTGCACGATCATGGGCACTGTCCTGGCAAGCTTCCAGCAAGCGTCCGATGCGCGCGCTGTAAGCGCCGCCGGTGGTCTCGCGCATTTTTTCGCAAAGCGCGATCACGGCAAACAGTTCGCGCGATACCGCAAGCCAGTCCGAAGCATTCAGCGCCATCAGCTCGCTGTCGCTGCGCCAGGCGCTGAGAATTTTGTCCAGCCGGGCGATCTCGGCGCGGGCGGCATCGATCGCCAGCGCCGCTGCCAGCGGCTTCTTCGCCACTACCGCCAGGTCCAGCGAGGTGCCAAGCACATGGTCGGCATGGAAACGCCAGGTGCCGGTTTCGGCCTGGGCTGGCTGCATCAGCGCCGCGATCGCGCTGCCCGTAAGTCCCAGCCCATATCTGATGCGCATGATCGAATCCTTGAACTATGGCAAATTAGCCCGGAAACAGCGCGCATTTGAATGCGCGACGGTGGTCTGTGGGCAGGCGCCGTACCAGCGCTGGACGGCTTTGCGGCCGTCCGGCGGCCCGGTATGGTGCCCCCATGCCTCCCCGCCACACCATCGCCCATGCGGTCACCGCAACCGGCACCGCCCTGCATGCCGGGGTATCGGTGACCATGACCTGCGCGCCCGCCCCCAGCGGCCATGGCATCGTCTTCCGCCGCGCCGACCTTAAGGCGGACATCCCCGCGCTCTATTCCCATGTCGAGGAAACCCGGCTGGGCACCGTGCTGGAACGGGGCGACGTGAAGGTGGGCGTGGTCGAGCATCTGATGGCCGCCTGCGCCGGGCTGGAGATCGATGACCTGCTGGTGACGCTGGACGGCCCCGAACCGCCGATCCTGGACGGCGACGCGCTGTCCTATCTGACGCTGCTGGAAGGCGCCGGCATGGCCGAACAAGGCGAAGCCCGCACCGCCATCCAGGTGCTGCGGCCCGTCACGGTGGAAAGCGGCGACG
Source organism: uncultured Alphaproteobacteria bacterium (assembly GCA_903837555.1). GTDB lineage: Bacteria > Pseudomonadota > Alphaproteobacteria > Micropepsales > Micropepsaceae > Rhizomicrobium. The sequence goes on along the minus strand of CAILUV010000018.1, from coordinate 27,882 downwards.
CCAAAGCCGCGCTGCTGCCTGACGACCGGTTGTCCTATTCCTATGAGCTGAGCTTTCCGGTGATCGGCGAGCAGACCTATGCCTTCGCCTTCACCCGCGCCGGCTTCAAGGCCGAGATCGCCCCGGCCCGCACCTTCGGCTTCCTGAAGGAGCTGGATGCGCTGAACCGCATGAACCTGGCCAAGGGCGCCAGCCTCGCCAACACCCTGGCGCTGGACGATAGCGGCGTGGTCAACCGCGAGCAGCAGCGCTTCGCCGACGAGTTCGTGCGCCACAAGATCCTGGACGCCATCGGCGATATGGCGCTGGCGGGCGCGCCGCTGATCGCCCGCTTCGAGGGCCGCAAATCCGGCCACGCCACCAACAATGCCTTGCTGCGGGCGCTGTTCGCCGACCCGGCCAATTACCGCCGCGTCGCCGCCTGAGGGGCGGTTCCACCTGACAAACAGGACACTTTCCTGAATCGGGGCGGGCACGGTATATAAGGCCGCAAAGCCGCGATGCCGTCCCCGGATGGCCGTTAAACCATTGATTTAACGTTGTTTTTGCGCAAAAGGATTCGTGATGCCGACCCGAATGTCCGTTTCGATGCGTGCTGCTTTTGCGGGCCTGGCCCTGATGGGACTGGGCGGCTGCGGCTCGCTGTTCGGAACCGACGACGAAACCAACAACGTCAACAAGGACGCCGCCAACTATCAGGAGCGCAGCGTCGAGGCCATCTATGTCGATGGCTGGCGCATGATCAACATGGGCAACTGGGAAGGTTGCGCCCAGCAGTTCAACGAAGTGGACCGCCAGCATCCCTATTCGGTCTGGGCCCGCCGCGCGATGCTGATCAGCGCCTTCTGCTCCTACCAGGCCAACGCCTATCCCGCCGCCATCGCCACGGCCGACAATTACATCTCGCTGCATCCCGGCAGCCGCGAAGTGGCCTATGCTTTCTACATCAAGGCGATTTCGCTCTATGAGCAGATCGTGGATGTGAACCGCGACCAGTCCAATACCGAAGGCGCGCTGGTGGCGCTGCAGGACGTGGTGCAGCGTTTCCCCGACACCGAATATGCCCGCGACGCCACGTTGAAGATCGACCTGACCAACGACCATCTGGCGGGCAAGGAAATGGCGGTGGGCCGCTATTACCTGACGCGCGGCGACTATATCGGCGCCATCAACCGCTTCCGCACCGTGGTCGACCAGTACCAGACCACCCCCCAGATCGCCGAGGCGCTGCAGCGCCTGACCGAGGCCTATTACAGCCTGGGCCTGAACAGCGAGGCGCAGACCGCCGCCGCCGTGCTGGGCCGCAACTATCCCGGCTCCGGCTGGTACCAGTCGGCCTACAATATCCTGCGGGGCCGCAATCTGAAGCCGATGGAAGACAGAGGCTCCTGGATCAGTCAGGCTTTCCGCAGAGTTCTCTGATTCCCTGCAAAGGGCCGCCATGCTGTCAGCCCTGACCATCCGCGACATCGTCCTGATCGAACAGGCGGCGCTGGAATTCGCCCCCGGCCTGAACGTGCTGACCGGCGAAACCGGCGCGGGCAAATCCATTCTGCTGGACTCGCTGGGGCTGGCCGTGGGGGGGCGTGGCCGTGCCAGCGTGCGGGCAGGCGCCCAACAGGGCTCCGCCACCGCCATCTTCGAGCCCGGCAAGAACCATGCGGCCCGCGCCCTGCTGGAAGGCCAGGACATGGCGTGCGGCGACGAGATCGTGCTGCGCCGGACGCTGGCGGGCGATGGCCGCAGCCGCGCCTTCATCAATGACGAAGCGGTGGGCGTGGGGCTGCTGAAAGATCTGGGCAGCCTGCTGCTGGAAGTGCATGGCCAGCAGGATGACCGGGGCCTGTTCGACACCGCCACGCATCGCGTGCTTCTGGATGGGTTCGGCGGGCTGAATGGCGACGCCCAGACCGTGGCGGCGCTTTACGGCGAATGGGCGGCGGCGCGATCCGCGCTGGAGGATTTGCAGGCGCTGGCCGAACGCGCCCAGGCCGAGGCCGAGTTCGTGCGCGCGGCGGCCAATGAACTGTCCGATTTCGCGCCGGAAGCGGGCGAGGAAGAAAAGCTTGCCGGCGAACGCGCCCTGATGATGAACGCGGCGCGGATCGTGGAAGATGTCAGCAGCGCGCTGGAATCCCTGCAGGGCGACCGTGGGGCGCAGACGGGCCTCGCCCAGGCGATGAAGAAGCTGAGCCGCATGAACGAAGAGGCGCGCAAGATCGCCGCCCCGGCCGAAACCGCGCTGGAACAGGCCTATGCATTGGCCGAAGAAGCGCGGCTGGAACTGCAGTCGCTGCAATCTCGGCTGGACACCGATACAAACGCGCTGGAACGCAAGGAGGAACGGCTGTTCGCGCTGCGGGCGCTGGCCCGCAAATACGGCGTGCTGCCCGACCAGTTGCCCAGGCTGCGGGATGACTATGCCGCCAAGCAGGATGCGCTCAGCGCCGGCGGCGGCCAGATGAAACAGGCGACCGCCAAGGTCGCTGCCACGCGCGAAGCGTACCTGACGGCGGCGCGCAAACTGTCCAAGTCGCGCGAAGGCGCGGCGAAGAAGCTTGAAACGGCTGTGGCGGGTGAACTGGCGCCGCTGAAACTGGGTCACGCCAAGTTCCGCGTCGCGCTGGAAAAGCTGGACGACGACAAGGGCGCGGCCAGCGGGCTGGAACGCATCGCCTTTGAAGTCGCCACCGTCGAAGGCGCCGCCTTTGGCGGGCTCGCCAAGATCGCATCCGGCGGCGAGCTGGCGCGTTTCTCGCTGGCGCTGAAAGTGGCGCTGGCCCAGATGTCGTCGCCCGCCGCCATGGTGTTCGACGAAGTGGACCGGGGCGTGGGCGGGGCGGTGGCCGATGCGGTGGGCGAACGCCTGCAGCGGCTGGCGCAAAGCACGCAGGTTCTGCTGGTCACCCATTCGCCGCAGGTCGCGGCCCGCGCCGCGCGGCACTTCCGCATCAGCCGCAGCAAAGACAAGACCAAAATCGAACTGCTGGACGATGACCAGCGGCTGGAAGAAATCGCCCGCATGCTGTCGGGCGCCAACGTCACCGAGGAAGCCCGAGCCGCCGCCAGGCGGCTGATGACGGAGGCCGCCGGTCCCGCCAAGAAACAACGCAAGCGCGCATGAAGTCCGTCGATAAACTGACCTCAGCCGAGGCCGAGAAAGAACTCGACCGGCTGGCGAAGGAAATCGCCCGCCACGACCGCGCCTATCACGGCGCCGACGCGCCCGAGATAAGCGACGCCGAATACGACGCCCTGCGCCGCCGCAACAACGAGATCGAAGAGCGTTTCCCGCTGCTGGTACGCGCCGACAGTCCGTCGCACCGGGTTGGCGCCAGGGCTTCCGACAAGTTCGCCAAGGTCAGGCATCGCGTGCCGATGCTGTCGCTGGACAATGCCTTCAGCGACGAAGACGTGGCCGATTTTCTGGGCCGGGTGCGCCGCTTCCTGGGGTTGAAGGACGACGAGGAAATCGCCGTCACCGCCGAAACCAAGATCGACGGCCTTTCCGCCTCCTTGCGCTATGAGAATGGCGTGCTGGTGCAGGGCGCGACGCGCGGCGATGGCCAGGAAGGCGAGGACATCACCGCCAACCTCAAGACCATTTCCGACGTTCCGCTGCGGTTGAAAGGCAAGCCTCCGGCCGTGCTGGAAGTGCGGGGCGAGGTCTACATGACCCACAAGGCCTTCGCGGCGCTGAACAAGCGGCAGGAACAGGACAGCAAGCCGACCTATGCCAATCCACGCAATTCGGCCGCAGGCTCCGTGCGCCAGCTTGATCCCGGCATCACGGCGTCGCGGGCGCTGAACTTCTTTGCCTATAGCTGGGGCGATATCAGTGAGCTGCCGTCGAAAGCCCATTCCGGCATGCTGGAAAAATTCGAGAGCTATGGTCTGCCGGTCAACCCGGAAACCCGTCGCTGCGAAACGCTGAAAGACATTCTGAAATTCTATCATGCCATCGCGGCGAAACGCGCCCGGCTGGGCTATGACATTGACGGCGTGGTCTACAAGGTCGACCGGCTGGACTGGCAGGAACGGCTGGGTTTTGTCAGCCGCAGCCCGCGCTGGGCGACGGCGCACAAGTTCCCCGCCGAACAGGCCGAAACCGTGTTGGAAGGCATCGAGATCCAGGTTGGCCGCACCGGCAAGCTGGCGCCCGTGGCGCGGCTGAAGCCCGTCACGGTGGGCGGCGTGGTGGTGGCCAACGCCACCCTGCACAATGAAGACGAGATCGCCCGGCTGGACGCGCGCATTGGTGACAGCGTGGTGATCCAGCGCGCCGGTGACGTGATCCCGCAAATCCTGCGCGTGATCCTGGAAAAGCGCCCGAAGAGCGCCAAGCCCTACAAGTTTCCGGATACCTGCCCGGTCTGCGGCAGCCATGCGGTGCGCGAAGTGGACGAGAAGACCGGCAAGAGCGATGTCGACCGCCGCTGCACCGGCGGACTCATTTGTGACGCGCAGACCGTCGAGCGGTTGAAGTATTTCGTCGGCCGCGACCAGTTCGACATTGAAGGCCTGGGCGGCACGCTGATCGAGCTGTTTCATGACAAGGGCCTGCTGAAAGAGCCCGCCGACATTTTTGCCCTGACCGAGAAGTCGGCCAAGGTCGCCAAGGTGCTGGCTGAGCATCGCGCTGCGCTGTCGGAAGAGCGTCGCGCCGCCGGGGGCAAGGAACCCGCAAAAACCACGGCCAAAAAGAAAGACGAAGGCGACGGCAAGCAGGTCGAAAACCTGATGGGCGCCATCGAGCGCCGCCGCACCATCGGGCTGGACCGGCTGATCAACGCGCTGGGCATCCGCCATGTCGGCGAAACCACCGCCCGGCTGCTGGCGCGGCGCTACCTGACGCTGAATGCGTTCCTGGAGGCCATGAAGGGCGACAATGCACTGGAAGAGCTGCAGCACATCGAAGGCATTGGCGGGGTGGTGGCCGAAGCCATTCACGACTTTTTCGACGAGCCGCACAATGTGAAGGCGCTGAACCGCCTGCTGCAATGGCTGACCGTTCAGGACATGGCGGCGCCCGCCAAATCCTCGCCTGTATCCGGCAAGACCGTGGTGTTCACCGGTACGCTGGAAAGAATGACAAGGCAGGAAGCCAAGGCGCGGGCCGAAAGTCTGGGTGCGAAAGTGTCGGGCTCGGTCTCGGCCAAGACCGACATCGTGGTGGCGGGGCCCGGCGCGGGCAGCAAGCTGAAAGACGCGCAGAAGCACAATGTCCAGGTGATGGACGAAGATGCGTGGCTGAAGCTTATTTCCTGACGTCATTCCCGGCGAGCACGCGCGACAGCGTGTGCGAGGGAAGGGAATCCACGAGGAAGCAAGCCCGATCTTTCCGCCTGGATTCCCTTCCCCTCGCATTGCTTGCGCAATACTCGGCCGGGAATGACAGGTTCAGATAGATCGCGTCGCGTGATCCAGCCAAATGCGGGTTTCTTCATCCAGCAGGTGCGAAAGCGTATCGCGCACCCGGGCGTGATAGATGTTCAGCCAGCCTTTTTCGGTCGCCGTCAGCAATTCCGGCTCCACCAGATTCAGATCGATTGGCGCCAGCGTGATGGTCTCGAAACCCATCATCGGGCGTTCGCCGCCGACATTTTCGGGCGGTGTCACCACCACCAGGTTTTCGATGCGGATGCCGTATTCGCCGGTCTTGTAATAGCCGGGCTCGTTGGAACAGATCATGCCGGGCATCAGCTTTTGCATCACCGGCTTCTTGGAAATGTTCTGCGGCCCTTCATGCACCGACAGATAGGAACCGACGCCATGGCCGGTGCCGTGGTCGTAATCCAGCCCGGCTTCCCACAAAGGCCGCCGCGCGAAACTGTCCAGCTGCATGCCGATGGTGCCGTCGGGGAAGCGCGCCGTGGCCAGCGCGATATGGCCCTTCAAAACGCGGGTGAAACGGTCGCGCATTTCCGCCGTGGGCTCGCCCACCATGATGGTGCGGGTCACGTCGGTGGTGCCGTCGGGATATTGCGCGCCCGAGTCCAGCAGGAACATTTCGCCCTTGCCGATGGTGCGATTGGTCGAGCGCGTCACCCGATAATGCACGATGGCGCCATTGCTGCCCGCGCCCGAGATCGTGTCGAACGAGACATCGCTGAGCACGCCGGTGGCGCGGCGGAAGTCTTCCAGCTGCTGCGCCGCCTCGATCTCGGTCAGGTGGCCGTCCTTCGCATTGGCTTCGAACCAGCTCAGGAACCTCGCAAGCGCCGCGCCGTCGCGAATGTGCGCCTTGCGCATGCCTTCGACTTCCAGCGCGTTCTTGCAGGCCTTGGGAAGCTGGCAGGGGTCGTTGCCCTGCCGGATTTTCGCCCCCGCCTTTTGCAGCCGGTCGAAAATCGCCGACGCGGCGGTGGCCGGATCGACCAGCACGTTCTTGCCCTTCAGGGCATCCAGCGCCGCGGTGAACTGTTCCGGGCTGTGCACCTGCACCGAATTGCCCAGATGCGCCATCAGTTCGGGATTGCGTTTGGCGGGATCGAGAAACAGGTCGGCGCCGCCATCGTCATGCAAAATCGCAAACGCCAGCGTGAAAGGCGTGTGCGGCACGTCGCTGCCGCGAATGTTCAGCAGCCAGCAGACGGAATCCGCCAGCGTGATGACGGCAGCTTCCGCGCCCGCCTTCTTCAAGCCTTCGCCCAGCTTGATGCGCTTGGCTTCGCTCTGTTCGCCCGCCAGGTTCAGCGCGTGCGGCTTGGCCGGTGTCGCGGGCGGCGCGGGCTGGTCGCTCCACACCGCATCGATTGGGTTGCCGTCGACCGCCACCAGCGTGCCGCCGGCTTTTTCAACGGCATTCTTCAGATGCATCACGCCATGGGCGGTATGCAGCCAGGGGTCGTAACCCAGCTTGGCGCCCTTCGGCAGGTTGTCGGGTATCCAGCCCTGCGGGCCTTCGGCCACCAGATCGCGCGGCGCGAAAAGTTTGGTGTCGGTCTGGCTGCGAACCTGCAACGTGTAGCGGCCATCGACGAACACGGCGGCCTTGTCTTTCAGAACCACCGCCGTGCCCGCTGATCCCGTGAAGGCGGTCAGCCAGGCCAGCCGCTCGGCATAGGCAGGCAGGTATTCGCCCATATGCTGGTCGCTGTGCGGCACCACGAACCCGTCCAGCCCGCGCCTGGCCATTTCGGCGCGCAAGCGCGCCAGGCGCGGCGCGCAGGTCGCGGCATCGGAGGTGTCGTCATAGGTCTGAAACTGCTTGTCCATGAGACAAGTCTAGCGGCGGGGCTTTTCCAAAACCAGCGCGCTCCACGGGCCGCTGCAGCGCGCGCCCACGAAACGCAGGCTTTGATAGAAGCTGGTCACCAGCTTTTCCTGGTTGGTCAAAAGCCCCGACAGCAGCAGCACCGCGCCGGGCGCCAGGACGCGCTGGATGGCGGGGGCCAACTGGGTCAGCGGCCCAGCCAGGATGTTGGCGATCAGAAGGTCATAGGGCGCGGCGTTGGCCAGCAGCGGGCTGGTCAAGCCTTCGGCGGTGACGGCGGTGACCAGCGGCCCCACGCCATTGGCGCGTGCATTGTCGCGCGTGACTTCCACGGCGACGGGATCGATGTCGGACGCCAGCACGCGGCGTTTCCACAATTTCGCCGCGCCGATGGCCAGCAGGCCGGTGCCGCAGCCCAGGTCCAGCACGTTGAAGAACTGGCGCTGACGGGCGATGTCGCTCAGCGCGCCCAGGCACAGCGCGGTGGTTTCGTGATGGCCGGTGCCGAAGGCCAGCCCCGCCTCGATCTTCATCGGGATCACGCCATGCGGCACGGTGCCGGCATCATGCGCGCCATAGACGAAAAAGCGCCCGGCCCGCACCGGCGGCAGGCCTTCCTGCGACAGGCGGATCCAGTCCTGGTCGGGCAGGGGCGCCACCCTGATCTCGCGGCCCACAATGCGCGACAGATAGGCGGCGTCCGGTGCTTCGGTGTACAGCGCCTCGACCACCGCGCCATCGGCAAACGGTTCTTCGACGATCAGCACGGCCTGGGCGCTGCCTTCCAGCTCCAGCACCGCCGACACGTCGGCGGCGTCTTGCTTGGTCAGCGCGATGCTGGCTTTCCACAGGGGGGGATTGATCATGCGCGGCTGCTTAAGCCCGCGACACGAACTGGTCAATGACCCGCTTTTCGCCCGCCTTGTCGAAATCTACCGTCAGCTTGTTGCCTTCGACATAGCGCACCCGGCCATAGCCGAACTTCTGGTGAAAGACGCGGTCGTCGCGGGCGTATTGCGAGGCGCTGGGGTCTGTCGTTTGCACGCTCCAGGCCTGGGCCTCGATGGGGGGCGGGCGGCTGCGGAACGTGCCCGCGGCGGCGGCGCGGTTGGCCTGGGCGCGTTTCCAGCCCGGCGAGTCATAGGTGCTGCCGAATTCTGCGGCATTGGCATTGTCGCGAAAACCGGCATAGCCGCCGTAAAAGCCTTCATCCACCGTGGCGTCGACCAGCTCTTCGGGAATTTCCTTGATGAAGCGCGAGGGCAGCGCGCTTTGCCACGATCCGTGCACACGGCGGTTGGCGGCAAAGGAAATGCGGATGCGCTGGCGCGCCCTTGTCAGGCCCACATAGGCCAGGCGGCGTTCTTCTTCCAATCCCGCCAAGCCGTTTTCGTCCATGGTGCGCTGGCTGGGGAATAGGCCTTCTTCCCAACCCGGCAGAAACACGGTGTTGAATTCCAGCCCCTTCGCGGCATGCAGCGTCATCAGGTTGATGCGGTCGCCTGATTCATCCTGGGCGATTTCCATCACCAGCGACACATGCTCCAGGAAGGCGGCCAGGGATTCAAAGCTCTCCATCGAGCGGACGAATTCCTTCAAATTGTCCAGCCGGCCCGGAGCTTCCGCCGATTTGTCGGCCTTCAGCATGTCGGTATAGCCGCATTCGTCCAGCACCATTTCGGCCAGTTCGGTGTGCGGCAGCAATTTCGACGTGTCGCTCCAGCGCGAGAAATTTGCCGCCAGCTCGCCCAGCGCCTTGCGCGCCTTGGGCGGCAGTTCGTCACTGTCGGCAATCTCGCGTGCCGCCGCCAGCAGCGGCAACGAACGGGCGCGGGCATAGGCATGCAGGCTGGCGACGCTCGCATCGCCGATGCCGCGCTTGGGCTTGTTGACGATGCGCTCGAACGCCAGGTCATCATCCCCCTGCGCGATAAGGCGCAAGTAAGCCATGGCGTCGCGCACTTCGGCGCGTTCATAGAAGCGTGGGCCGCCGATCACGCGATAGGGCAGGCCCAGCGAAATAAAGCGGTCTTCAAACTCGCGCATCTGGAACGAGGCGCGTACCAGGATTGCCATTTCGGCCCAGTTGTGGCCCTGCCGGTGCTGGTCTTCGGCTTCGGATGCGACATTGCGGGCTTCTTCTTCGGCGTCCCACACGCCCGCGACGCGGATTTTCTCGCCCGGATCGCCCTCGGTCCACAGCGTCTTGCCCAGACGGCCCTTGTTGGCTGCGATCAGGCCCGAGGCCGCGCCCAGAATGGCCGAGGTCGAACGGTAATTGCGTTCCAGCCGTATGACCTTGGCGCCGGGGAAATCGCGTTCGAAGCGCAGGATATTTTCCACCTCCGCGCCGCGCCAGCCATAGATCGACTGGTCGTCATCGCCCACCACGCAGACATTGCCCGATCCCTTGGCCAAGAGGTTCAGCCACAGATACTGGACCACGTTGGTGTCCTGATACTCGTCCACCAGCATGTAGCGGAAACGGTCGCGGTAATCGGCCAGGATGTCGGGATGGGTTTTGAGAATATGCAGCGTTTCCAGCAGCAGGTCGCCAAAGTCCGCTGCGTTCAGCGCCTTCAGCCGTTCCTGATACTGGTGATACAGCGTCTTGCCCTTGCCGAAGGCGTAACCCTGTGCTTCGCCTTCCGACACGTCTTCGGGGCGCAACCCGCGGTTCTTCCAGCCATCGATCATCGAGGCTAGCGCGCGGGCGGGCCAGCGCTTGTCGTCGATGCCTTCTGCCTCGATCAACTGTTTCATCAGGCGAAGCTGGTCGTCGGTGTCCAGGATGGTGAAGTTCGATTTCAGCCCGGCCAGTTCGGCATGCCGGCGCAGCATCTTGGCGCCGATGGAGTGGAAGGTGCCCAGCCACTGCATGCCCTCGACCACGCCGCCGATCAGCGCGCCGATGCGCTCCTTCATTTCGCGCGCGGCCTTGTTGGTGAAGGTGACGCACAGCATCTGCCCCGGCCAGGCGCGTTTGGTCGCCAGAATATGGGCCAGCCGCGTGGTCAGCACGCGGGTCTTGCCGGTTCCCGCGCCGGCCAGCACCAGCACCGGGCCGTCAACAGCTTCCACTGCCTCGCGCTGTTCCTTGTTCAGGCCGTTCAGATAGGGCGGGTCGCGCGGAACCGGCGCCGAGACGGGTTCCTCGCTGAAGGCGGAATCCAGCGGGTCGGAATAGCGGTCGCCATAGCCGCTCATGAGGAAAAACGGGAATCTGAAAGCATGAGAACGATATTAGAACGCGGGGGGTGGGAATCCCATCTAATTATCGGTTTCGCCGTTTTCCAGCCGGTGACCGGCGAGGCTTTGTTCCGCCTTGTCTTTCTTGGCCTGTTCCAGCTTGCGCAGGTTTTTGGGCGTGCCGTGCTGCACACGTTTGGCATCGGCCTGCTTGGCTTTTTCGGCCCTTGCTTTGGCCTTGCGGACGCGGTTCAGGTTGACGATCTCGGTCATGGCGGAAAACTAGCCGCCCTTGGCATCCAGCGCAAAGAGGCGCAGCGCGCTGGCAAGCGGGCGCTCGCCGCGCGAGGCATCGATCCGGGCGACCAGCGCAGCCAGCGCGATGCCGTCCTTTTGGGCCGACGCATCGATCACCGCCCAGAACTCCGCCTCCAGCGCCACGCTGGTGCGATGCCCGGAGAGGGAGAAAGAGCGCTTTTTCAAGGTCATCGAATGTTGCGCCAGTTCAGAACCGCCAGTTCCTTGCGCAGCTTTTGGGCACCGGTTTTGGGTGGCATCAGCACGCGCGGCTTGGTCAGTCTGGAAACAGCACCCGCCGCGATCACGGCATTGCGGTCGACCCAGCCATCGGTGTCCAGCAGCCGCACTTTGCTCCACTGCTGGCGCAGCAGACGGACCATGTTGTCCGGTGTCTCGTCTTCGTCATCATCGACGATCACGTTCATCAGGAACAGCGAACCGCGCGCGGTCATGCGTGACTTGGCCAGCTTGAAGAAGGCAGCGGTCTTGAACTTTGCGGGCATGCCGCCTTCGCCGAACGCATCCAGGATCAGCGCGTCATGGCGGCGGCGGTGCTTTTTCAGATAAGCGACGCCGTCCGCAACATGGCAGGGCACATCGGCGGGCAGGCTGAAATAGTCGCGGGCAATGTCGAACGACAGCTTGTGAATGTCGACCATGGTGACGGCCACACCGGCTTTGCGCAGCATGGTGGCCAGGGTGCCACCGCCGCAGCCGATCATCAGCACGTCTTTGCACTTGGCCTGGCGCAGGAAGAAGTACATCGCATGGATGTAATCTGCGGTGCTGATGCCATCGGCGTCACCCGCGCTCTGGTGATATTCCTGCTGCCAGTAGCTGACCTTGCCGGTGCGATTGTCCTGAACGATCACATGGCCCGGCGCGGGAGATGTTCTGCTCACGCCTGGATTCCCTTCCCTCGCATCGCTGCCGCGATGCTCGCCGGGAATGACCCCTTCGGGGTCACTTCGGTGCGATCATGTCTTCGGGGCGGACCACGGCGTCGAATTCTTCCGCCGTCACATACCCTCCGCCCACCGCTTCTTCTTTCAACGTGGTGCCATTCTTGTGCGCGGTCTTGGCGATCTTGGCGGCATTGTCATAGCCGATCTTGGGCGCCAGCGCCGTCACCAGCATCAGCGACCGTTCCAGGCCCGCCTTGATATTGTCGCGGCGTGGTTCGATGCCCACCACGCAGTTATCGGTGAAGCTCACTGCCGCATCGGCCATCAGCCGCACGCTCTGCAGGAAGTTGTAGGCCATCACCGGATTGTAGACGTTGAGTTCAAAGTGGCCCTGCGAACCCGCAAAAGTCAGCGCGGCATTGTTGCCGAAGATCTGCACGCAGACCTGGGTCAGCGCTTCGCACTGGGTCGGGTTAACCTTGCCCGGCATGATCGATGAGCCCGGCTCATTCTCCGGCAGCGCCAGTTCGCCCAGGCCCGAGCGCGGACCCGAACCGAGCAGGCGGATGTCGTTGGCGATCTTGAACAGCGACGCGGCCAGTGTGTTGATCGCGCCATGGCTGAACACCATGGCGTCGTGCGCGGCCAGCGCCTCGAACTTGTTGGGGGCGGTGGTGAAAGCCATGCCGGTGATCTTGGCGATGCGTTCGGCCACCATCTTGTCGAAGCCGACCGGGGCATTCAGGCCGGTGCCGACGGCGGTGCCGCCCTGCGCCAGTTCCATCAGCTTGGGCATGGTCTGTTCGATGCGGGCGATGCCGTTGGCCACCTGCGTCGCATAGCCGGAGAATTCCTGGCCCAGCGTGACCGGTGTGGCATCCTGGGTGTGGGTGCGGCCGATCTTGATGATGTCCTTCCACGCCGCGACCTTCGCCTGAAGCGCGGTGTGCAGATGCTTGAGCGCCGGCAGCAGCCGGTGCTGGATTTCCTCGGCGCAGGCGATGTGCATGGCCGTGGGATAGGTGTCGTTCGACGACTGGCTCATATTGACGTGATCGTTGGGATGGACCGGCTTCTTGCTGCCCATCTCCCCGCCCAGCATTTCGATGGCGCGGTTCGAAATCACTTCATTGGCATTCATGTTGGACTGGGTGCCCGAACCGGTCTGCCAGACGACCAGCGGGAAATGTTCGTCCAGCTTGCCGTCGATCACTTCCTGCGCGGCCGCAACGATGGTCTCGCCGAGCTTCTTGTCCAGGCCGCCCAGCGCCATGTTGGTCTCGGCACAGGCGCGCTTGACGATGCCCAGCGCGCGCACCACCGGCTGCGGCTGCTTTTCCCAGCCGATCTTGAAATTGCCCAGGCTGCGCTGGGCCTGCGCGCCCCAATAACGGCTCGCGTCAACGTCAATCGGGCCGAAGGTATCGGTCTCGGTACGGGTCTTGGTCATGTGAGAAAACTTCGTGGGTTATTTTTTGCGGAAGGAATCGAGGCTCACCACTTCGCCGGGCGCGGGCTTTTCAACTGGCTTGGCAGCTTCGGGCTCGGGCGCGTCTTCTTCGGCCTTTTCGGGCGGATTGTTCGGCACCATCACGGGGCCGGTGGCGGGCTTGGCGACCTCGCCCTCGGCGCGGAACTGCAGGCCGAACTGCACGCCGGGATCGAAGAAGGCGGTGAGGGCATTGAAGGGAATGTGCAGCGGCGCCGGCAACTTCTTGAAGGTCAGCGTCACTTCGAAATAGTCGTCCTTCACCTTCAGCGCCCAATACTGGTGCTGGATGATGATGGTCATTTCCTCCGGATACTGTTCCTTGAGGAAGTCCGGAATATCCACGCCATCGGCATGGGTGCGGAAGGTCAGATAGAAATGATGCGCGCCGATCAGGCCGGACTTTTCGATGCGCCGCAATGCGTCGCGCACGACCCCGCGCAGCGCCGCATCCGTCAAAGCCTGATAACCGATAAAGTCTTTTGCCATATGGGTCGCAGACTATGCGCCGCCACTGCCAAGTCAATTGCGGCAACGGGCTGCAAACCCCGCCCCAGGCTCAAATTGACGCAATTGCGAAGAAAACCGGAACCGGAGCGGCATAAACGCCGTTGTGAATAAGCCGTTGCCATTCTGTCCCGGGGTTCCTGCCATGAAAATCGCGCAAATAGCCCCCCTGGTCGAAAGCGTGCCGCCGACCCTGTATGGCGGGACCGAGCGGGTGGTGTCCTGGCTGACCGAGGAACTGGTGGCCCAGGGCCATGAGGTGACGCTTTTTGCGTCAGGTGATTCCCAAACTGCTGCCAAGTTGGTGCCCATCGTGCCCCGCGGCCTGCGCCTCGACGGCATTCATGACAGCACGCCGTACAATATGCGCATGCTGGACCAGGTGGCGGCCCGGCAGGACGAATTCGATGTGCTGCATTTCCACATCGATTTTTTCCAGTCGCCGCTGTTCCGGGGCATGGCGCACAAGACGCTGACAACCTTGCACGGCCGCCAGGACCTTCCCGAACTGCCCGACATCTATCGGGCCTTCCCCCACATGCCGCTGGTATCGATTTCCAACCACCAGCGCCTGCCGGTGCCGCCGGTGAACTGGATGGGCACGGTCTATCACGGCCTCCCCAACACGCTTTTGAAGGAGGGCAGGGGCGAGGGCGGCTATCTCGCCTTCCTGGGCCGCATCTGTCCCGACAAGGGCATCCTCGCTGCCATCGAGATTGCCCGCCGCGCCGGCATGACGCTGAAGGTCGCGGCCAAGGTGGATCCCGCCGACCAGGCCTATTACGACGAACAGGTGGCGCCGGTACTGGCGCACAGCCCGCACGTCGAATTCATCGGCGAGATTAACGATGCGAGGAAGCCGGAATTCCTCGGCAATGCCCGCGCCCTGTTGTTTCCGATCTGCTGGCCCGAACCCTTCGGCCTGGTGATGATCGAAAGCATGGCCTGCGGCACGCCCGTGATCGCGTTCAATTGCGGTTCGGTGCCCGAGATCATGGAAAACGGCCTGACTGGCTACGTGGTCGATGACGTCGATCAGGCGGTGGTGGCGGTGGGCAAGCTGGATGCGCTGTTCCGCCCGTCCATCCGCTCGCGCTTTGAAGAGCGGTTCAGCGTCGCCGCCATGGCGCGCGACTATGTCAGGATTTATCACCAACTCGCCACTTCCGGGGACGTGACCGCGGTCGCTGCGGAATAAGCGAACAGGAGTGAAGGCATGGAGGCAAAGATCCTCCCCTACTCGCCGGACGATATTTCGACGTTCTATATTCAGGCGACGGAATCCATCCAGCAACGCTGGCCTCGCACCCTCAAACAGGGTGATACCTTCGGCCTGTTCGATGCGCTGGGCGATGTGATCGATCCCGGCATGACGCCCGGCGGCGTGTTTCACAACGACACCCGCTATCTTTCGGGCATGCAACTTCTGATCGACGGCCAGCGGCCCTTGCTGCTGTCGTCGGCTGTCGAAAACGACAATGTCGTGCTGACGGTCGACCTGTCCAACCCCGACATCTATCAGGACAATGCGCTGGCGCTGGGGCGGGAGACCCTGCACATACGCCGCTCGAAATTCCTGTGGGACGGCACCTGTTACGAACGTATCGCCATCCACAATTTCGACGCCAGGCCACAATCCTGCTGGCTTACCCTGACCTTCGCCGCCGACTTTGCCGACCTGTTCGAAATTCGCGGCAACCAGCGCCCGGCGCGCGGCGAGATCACCGCATCGGTGATCGAGGGCACCAAGACGATTTTTCGCTATATCGGGCTGGATGCGGTTGAGCGATGCAGCGAGATCTGCTTCGACCCGCCGCCGGAAACGCTTTCCAGTCAGCAGGCGGTCTATCACCTCCAGCTTCAGCCCGGCGAACGCACCGCCATCATTGTCAATGTGCGCTGTACCAACAGCACCCAGGCGCGCAGCGACATCACCGGCGGCTATTCGGTGCCCTATCGCGCGGCGCGGCGCGGGGCGGCGCGGGCCTGCAGCCTGGGCGGCAGCGTCACGTCCAGCAACGAACTGGCGAACCGCATGCTGCACCGGGCCGGCGCCGACATTTCGATGCTGATCACCGACACGCCGCAGGGACCCTATCCCTATGCCGGCACGCCCTGGTTCTCGACCCCGTTCGGGCGCGACGGGTTGATCACCGCGCTGCAGATGCTGTGGCTGGATCCGGCGCTGGCCAAGGGCGTGCTGCAATATCTGGCCGCCCATCAGGCGACCGAACTGGACGAACGCGCCGATGCCGAGCCCGGCAAGATTTTGCACGAAACGCGGGCCTGCGAAATGGCGGTGCTGGGCGAGGTGCCGTTCGGCCATTATTACGGCAGCATCGATTCCACGCCGCTGTTCGTGCTGCTGGCGGCGCGCTATTTCGAGCGCACGGGCGATCTACCGACCATCCGCGCACTGTGGCCCAACATCGAGGCGGCGCTGACCTGGATCGACCGTTATGGCGACCAGGACGGCGACGGTTTCGTCGAATACTACCGGGTCAGCGACAACGGTCTGACCAACCAGGGCTGGAAGGATTCTTCCGATTCCGTGATGCACGAGGACGGCACGCTTGCCACCGGCCCGATCGCGCTCAGCGAAGTGCAGGCCTATGTCTTTGCCGCCAAGCATGGCGCGGCGCTGCTGGCGGCGCGGCTGGGCGAAAACGACAAGGCCTCGCAGCTTTCCGAAGCGGCGGAAAAGCTGCGGGTGCAGTTCGAGGAAAAATTCTGGATTGAAGAGCTGGGCGCCTATGCCATCGCGCTGGACGGCGCCAAGCGCGCTTGCAAAGTGCGCTCCTCCAATGCGGGGCAGGTACTGTTTTGCGGCATCGCTTCGCCGCAACGGGCGCAAGTTTTGGCCGACACCCTGATGACCCCCCAGATGTTCTCAGGCTGGGGCGTCCGCACGCTGGCCACCGGTGCGCCGCGCTACAATCCCATGGCCTATCACAACGGCTCGATCTGGCCGCACGACAATGCCCTGATCGCGCTCGGCCTGTCGCGCTATGGCTTGAAGCGCGCCGCCAGCACCATCTTCGAAGGCCTGTTTGCCGCCGCCACGCACATGGAATTCATGCGCTTCCCCGAACTGTTCTGCGGTTTTCCCCGCCGGCGCGGCGTGGCGCCGACATCCTATCCGGTGGCCTGCTCCCCGCAGGCCTGGGCCAGCGTGGTGCCGTTCGCGCTGCTGCAGGCGTGCCTGGGGCTGGAGATGTGTTTCGCGCAGCGCGAGATCCGCTTTCAAAACCCACAGCTTCCCAAATTCCTGGAAGAGATCACCATCAATGACCTGACGCTGGGCGACGCCTCGGTGAACCTGCGCCTGCGCCGGAGCGGCGCGAACACGGAAGTGACGATTGTCTCCAAACGCGGCGACATCGCGATCAAAATTACGCAGTAAGAGTGGCAGTTGCTTCTGTTGCCCGGTGCAACTACCAAAACCGCGCTTGGCTAACCGTAGTTAGGCAGCGAGGGCCATTTCATTATCGTTGGCACCTAAACAATAGTCCGATGACGGCGGAACCATACCGAGCAAAAGAACTGCCTTTACACATCCGTCGATCCTGTTTCGCCCCCACAAAAACCCATCCGAAAATGGGCTTATGGTGGAGGCGCCGGGTACTGCCCCCGGGTCCGGGCTGCTTATTACACAGTCGTTTATCGCCATAGACGCCCGGGCGAACCCGGGTGACCCTTTCAATATAGGCGTTGGGGGTTAAGAATTGAAGGGCGGAACTTTTTTGACTCATCGGCCCGCGCAGGGCACGGGCTGAAAAATGAACACGGTTTACGCCAGCGAAGACGAGATTTCGCGCATTGGCGAAGGCTTTTGCGCCGGCACCCTGCCGCGCGCCGACTGGACCCATGCCGCCCATTTCGCCGCCGCCCTGTGGCTGATGCGCCATCGCCCCGACCTGGATGTCATGGCCGCCATGCCCGCTCTGCTGCGCGCCTATAACGAGGCGGTGGGCAGGGTGAATGACGACAAGGGCGGCTATCACGAGACCATTACGCTGGCGTCGCTGCGCGCCCTGAAAGGCGTGCTGGACGCCAACCCGCCCGAGATGCCGTTGCATGCCATCGTCAATGCGCTGATGGCGTCCAGCATGGCCAATCCCAACTGGCTGCTGGAATATTGGTCGGTGGCCCGGCTGATGTCGGTCGAGGCGCGGCGGGAATGGCGGGATCCGGACCTAAAACCACTCCCGTTCTAGGGGTGAATGGGGCGTGCGAATCCCCTAGGATCGCGCCCATGCAGCAATATCTCGACCTGCTCAGGCTTGTGCGTGATACCGGCGTGGAAAAACACGACCGCACGGGCACCGGAACGCGCTCGGTCTTCGGTCACCAGATGCGCTTCGACCTCGAAGACGGCTTTCCGCTGGTCACCACCAAGAAGACGCACCTCAAATCCATCATCTATGAACTGCTCTGGTTCCTGCGCGGCGAAACCAATGTGCGCTGGCTGCAGGAGCGCGGCGTCACCATCTGGGACGAATGGGCCGACGCCAATGGCGAGCTGGGCCCGGTCTATGGCTATCAGTGGCGCAGTTGGCCCAGTCAGACCGATGGCACCATCGATCAGATTTCCAACCTGGTGCGCGACATCCGGAAGAACCCGGATTCGCGCCGCCTGATCGTCACCGCCTGGAATCCGGCCGATGTGCCGCGCATGGCGCTGCCGCCCTGCCACTGCCTGTTCCAGTTCTATGTCGCGAACGGCAAGCTGTCGTGCCAGCTCTACCAGCGCTCGGCGGATATCTTCCTGGGCGTGCCGTTCAACATCGCCTCCTATGCGCTCTTGACCATGATGGTGGCGCAGGTCACGGGGCTGAAGCCCGGCGCGTTCGTCCATAGCTTCGGCGACGCCCACCTCTACCTGAACCATCTGGACCAGGCGGAAGAACAGCTTTCCCGCAAGCCATATCCCTTGCCGACCATGCGGCTGAACCCGGCGGTGACCGACCTGTTCGCCTTCCAGTATGAGGATTTCACCCTGGAAAATTACCAGTCCCACCCCGGCATCAAGGCGCCCATCGCGGTCTGAAACGCCGCCAAAGCGCCGTTTTTGCCTGTAGAATTGACAAATGGCAGGCGCGTTTTAAAAGACCGCCCAACAGGGAGATTTTCCAATGGCGACCGCAGACGTACAGGGCAAAGACGAGAGCAAGCTGGCCAATGGCGGCGGCGCGTTCCCCTTCTGGTTTTCGGTGGCGGTGGTGGGCGGCGCGTTCGCCATCCTCGTTGCCATCATCTATGGCGTGATCCAGCTCTTTTCCTGATCGCCCTTTCCGACATGAAAAAAGCGCCGCAAGTTTCCTTGCGGCGCTTTTTCTTTGGCTGATCGCTACTTGGGCAAGGCGAACACCAGCAGGCTGTCCCCGCCGCCGGGGCTGTTCAGATACGAACCGCCCGTTGCCACCACCGCCACGAACTGCCGCCCGTCCCTGCCCTGATAGGTGATCGGCGTGGCATGGGCGCTGTGGTCCAGCTTGTAGGTCCAGATTTCCTTGCCCGTCTTGCTGTCGAAGGCGC
This sequence comes from uncultured Alphaproteobacteria bacterium, assembly GCA_903837555.1. Classification (GTDB taxonomy): domain Bacteria; phylum Pseudomonadota; class Alphaproteobacteria; order Micropepsales; family Micropepsaceae; genus Rhizomicrobium. The sequence goes on along the minus strand of CAILUV010000018.1, from coordinate 8,738 downwards.
GGAAACGCGCGTCGTCGGTACCGGCGATGAACGTCAGCCCGCTTGCCGTCACGATCGGCCCGCCATTGCTGGCCCGGCCGGTGTTCTTCTGGCCTTCGGGGAAGTGATCGGTGACGCCCAGGCGCGAGCGCCAGACGACCTCGGCCTTGTTGACGTCCACCGCGATCAGCTCGCCCCAGGGCGGAATGTGGCACGGCGTCTGGGTCTTGGGATCGACGAAGCGGGCGGTGGTCATGTGCCATTCGCCATTCTCGCGCTTCACCAGCTTTTCGACATAGCCCATCTCGTTGGAATTGAAGATGAACAGGCCCAGCTTGGGATCGAAGGCGCCGCCGCCCCATTCCGGGCCGCCGGCCGCGCCGGGAAAGCGCACCTGCGCCTTGTCGGCGCGCAGCGGCTCATACATTTTCATGCCGACCAGATCGCCCTTCTTGATGATGTCTTCGCAGATCGCCTTGTGCTCGGGCGTGTTGCTGGCCACCTCGCTGAGGTCAAACGCCATGCGGGTCATCACTTCGGGCTTGAGGGGGAAGGGCTGGGTCGGCCAGGCCGCCTCGCCGGGAACGGAGGAGGGCGGCACCGGGCGTTCCTCCACGCCGAAGATCGGCTCGCCGGTGACGCGGTTCAAAAGGAACAGCATCGCCGTCTTGTTCATCACGGCGACGGCGGGAATGGATTTGCCGTCCTTCTTGACTGTCAGAAGCACCGGCGCGGTGTGCAGGTCCAGGTCCCAGATGTCGTGATGGGTGACCTGGAAGTGCCACAGATATTTGCCGGTGCTGGCATTCACGGCAACCAGCGTGTTGGAGAACAGGTTGGCGCCCTTGTGGTCGCCGCCATAGCGGTCGAAGGTCGGCGCGCCGAACGGCAGATAGGCAATGCCGCGCGCCGTATCCACCGTCAGCAGATTCCAGATATTTACTCCGGAAATCTGCTTCCAGCCGTCATCCTCCCAGGTTTCGTGGAATTTCTCGCCCGGGCGCGGAACGGAGCGGAACGTCCAGACCAGCTTGCCGGTGATCACATCCCAGGCGCGCGCATCGCCGGCGGCGCCCTTGGCGGGTGCTTCCTGCACGCGGCTGCCGGTGATGGCGATGTTCTTGTAGATCGTGGGTGGCGCCGAATAGCCATAAAAGGCGTTCGGCAACCCGTTCATGATTTCGGGCGTCTTGGTGTCGATGATGCCGTCGGTGCCAAAACCTTTCGACGGCGCGCCGGTAGCGGCATCCAGCGCGATCATGCGTCCGCGCAGGGTGCCGAAGATCAGGCGCGGGGCATGACCCTTGTCGCCCGGCCAGTATGCCAGGCCGCGGAACGGCGGCTGGTCGCCAGTGGGAAGATCATAGGCCCAGAGCTGCTTGCCGCTGGTGGAATCCAGCGCGACCACGCGGCCGTAAGGCGTGCCAAGGAACATGCGGTTGCCGACAACCAGGGGCGTGGTGGTGGCAAACGGCACGCGCGCCAGCTTCTGCGACGGGATCGGGTTCATGTGATAGGTCCAGGCGACCTGAAGCTTGTTCACATTGTCCGGCGTGATCTGGGTCAGCGGCGAAAACCGCCCGCCGCCCGCGTCATAGCCATAGGACGGCCAGTCACCGCCCTTGGTGGACTGCGCCGAGGCACAGAGCGGCAGGCACAGGGCGATCACGCCCAGCAGCATCTTCTTCATGTCGTTCCAGCTCTTTATTAAGTGAGGGGAATTACTTCCCCATTTCGTCTTCCTGATAGACCTTGATGATCTCGTCGAAATTCTTCTCGGCCTTGAAACCCATCTTGGTGGCCAGCGCGGGCGCGTAGCGCCCCGCCCAGCCCTTCACGATCGTGGCCACGAAGGGATCGTCGACGCGCTTGATCAGCGCCACCGCCTTGTCGCCGGCGGCTTTGCGCAGCGCTTCGATCTGCTCGCCCACCGTGGCGGACACGCCCGGCATGGTCATAGACCGGCGCACGCCCAGCGTGGCGGTATCGATGGTGGCGGCATTGATGAAGAAGCCGACCGCCGAACGCGGGCTTGCGAACCAGTGGCGCACATCATCGCCCACCGGTAGCGGCGCTTCGACGCCCGCCAGCGGCTCGCGCAGGATGCCGGAGAAGAAGCTCGATGCCGCCTTGTTGGGCTTGCCGGGACGAATGCAGATGGTGGGCAGGCGCACGCCGACGCCGTCCAGGTAACCCTTGCGGCTGTAATCGGCCAGCATCAGCTCGGTCATCGCCTTCTGAGTGCCATAGCTGGTGGTCGGGGTCAGCGCGAAATCGTCGGTGATGGGATCGGGGAAGGGCGGGCCGAACACCGCCAGCGTCGAGGCGAACACGAAGCGCGGCTTGTAGGGCGACTGCTCGCCCTCCAGGCGAACGGCTTCAAACAGCGCCCAGGTGCCGTTGAAGTTGATCTTGTAGCCTTTTTCGAAATTGGCTTCCGCGTCGCCCGACACGATGGCGGCCAGATGGAAGATCACGTCCGGGCGTTCCTGCATCAGCGTGGTGGCGACGCCGCGCTCGGAATAATCCAGCACCAGGCTCTTGGTGCCTTGGGGGCAACCGTCCGGGATCGGGCTTTCGGTCACGTCCACCAGGGTCATGCCGGTGATGGCCTTGCCGCCCAGCGCCTTGTCCGCCGCCAGCCGCTCGACCAGCTTGCGCCCGATCATGCCGCCCGCGCCCGTGACCAGAATCTTCATGACCGTTCTTTCTTTGAATATTTGCGGGCGCGACCATAACCCAACAGCAAGGCGCGGCAAGACGGATGCTGCGTCGCAGCGGCGGATAAAATCATCTCGCACTTGCGATGTTTTTGACGCGGCTTCGGGCCGGGACTAGCGTGGCGCAAAGCGCGCGGAATCGGCGCGAGAATATAGGGGTATGGCGTGAAACTGGTTTTTGCTTTGGCCGTCGCGGTGGGCATGCCCACATTTGCACTCGCGCAGGATATTCCCGCGCCCTACGGCAAGGCCGAGAACCAGTGGGCTTCGCCCGAGAATGGCGCATGGGGCTCCACCGCCGGGATCGAGCGCGGCCCCAGGGGCGAAATCTGGGCCATCGACCGCTGCGGCGCCAACACCTGCGACGGTTCGGACAAGGGCGCGGTGGTGCTGCTGGACATGAAAACCGGCAAGGCGATCCGCAGCATCGGCGCGGGCCTGTTCGTGTTTCCGCACGGGTTGCATGTCGACCGCGCCGGCAATGTCTGGGTGACAGACGGCAGTGTGTCGAAGGACGGCGCCAAGGGGCTTCAGGTCATCAAGCTGTCGCCCCAGGGGGAGGTGCTGCTGCGCCTGGGCACGGCGGGCAAGCGCGGCGCTGACGGCGCGCATTTCCAGTCACCTAGCGACGTGATCACCGCCGCCAATGGCGACATCTTCGTGTCTGACGGCCATGCCCCGATTCCGGGGATCGTGCCGCCCGACCTGGACATGCGGGTGATGAAATTCAGCAAGGACGGCAAATTCATCAAGCAGTGGGGCGGCAAGGCCGGCAAGGGCCGCGAGGAATTCAACAACCCCCATGCACTGGCGCTTGATGCGCGCGGCCGTCTGTTCGTGGCCGACCGCGCCAACAACCGCACCATGATCTTCGACCAGGACGGGAAGTTCATCGCCGACTGGCGCCAGTTCGGCCGTCCCAGCGGTTTCTATATCAGCGGCGACCGGCTCTATGCCATCGACGCGGACTCCAGCGAAGCCAACCATCCCGGCGGCTGGAAGAAGGGCGTGTGGATCGGTTCGATCCGCGAAGGCCGGGCCGAAGCCTTCGTGCCCGACGACACGGCGGGCGAAGGCGTGGTCATCGCCCCGGACGGCAACATGTATGGCGCGGTGAATGTCGCGCCGCGCGGCATCACCCGTTACCAGAAGAAATAAAGGGAGACACCCTCATGAGTGCGACGCGTCGAACGGTCCTTCTGAAAGGCTTCGGCGCGACGACCGCCGCCTGGCTGGCCGCCAACTGGCCCGACCAGGTTGCGCAGGCGCAAACCGCGCAAAGCATGGGGCATTTCACCTTCTTCACGCGCCCGCAGGCGATGGAAATCGATGCGATGTCGCAGCAGATCTATCCCAGCGACTCCACGCCGGGCGCCAAGGAAGCGCAGGTGCTCTATTTCATTGACCTGGCGCTGGTGACTTTCGCGAAAGACAAGCAGGCCATCTACAATAGAGGCTTCGGCGAACTGGCCGCCGTAACCGGCAATCAGCCGCTGGGTTCGTTCCCGGTGGACCGGCAGATCGCGATGCTGACATCGATCGAGAAGACCGAATTCTTCCGCACCGTGCGCGACCACACCATCATGGGCATGTTCTCCGCCCCCCAGCATGGCGGCAACTTCGGCAAGGTCGGCTGGAAGCAGATCGGTTTCGACGACAGCCTCAACTTCCGCGCCCCCTTCGGCGCCTATGACAAGGCCTGAAGCGCGATGAAAAAATACAGCCCAAGTGAGGAAGTGGATTTCGTGGTGATCGGCACCGGCGCCGGCGGCTCGGTCATGGCCAAGCAGCTCGCCATCGCCGGCTTTTCTGTGGTGGTGATGGAGCAGGGCGGCTGGGGTGCCTACGGCCATGAGCAGGATTACAGCAAGGACGAGCTTTCCAACCGCTTCCCCACCGAAGACGAGGCGCTGATCAGCGATCCCAAAAAGCACGTCAACACCTTCCGCCGCAACGCCAGCGAGAAAGCCGTGCCCGGCAATCACAATTTCGGCTGCGTGGTGGGCGGCGGCACCGTCACCTATGGCGCGTCGTCCTGGCGGCACATGCCCTGGGAGTTCGACGAGGCCAGCCGCTTCGGCACCATCAAGGGCACCGGCATCGCCGACTGGCCGATCACCTACAAGGAACTGGAACGCTACTACGTGCAGGCGGAATGGGAGATCGGCGTGTCCGGCCCCAACATGCAGTCGCCGCTGATCGCGCCCATGTCCAAGCCCTATCCGGTGCCGCCGCTGCCGCTGAAAAGCTCCGGCGCGCTGGTGCAGAAGGCCGCCGAAAAGCTGAACCTGGTGGTGACGCCCAACGTCGCCGCCATCATCACCGAGCCTTATAATGGCCGCAGCGGCTGCATCCATTGCGGCATGTGCTCGGGTTATGGCTGCCAGGTGAAGGCGCGTTCGTCCTCCGCAGTGTCGCTGCTGCCCATCGCGGTCGCCACCGGCAACTGCGAGATCCGCGCCAATTCCTATGTGCGCGAGATTTCGGTCAATGATGCGGGCCGCGCCACCGGTGTCATTTATCTGGACAAGAAGAACGACAACCGCGAGATCTTCCAGAAGGCCAAGTGCGTGGTGCTGGCGGCCAACGGCACGGAGTCGCCGCGCCTGCTGCTGATGTCGAAATCCAACCGCTTCCAGAATGGCCTGGCCAATTCCAGCGGCATCGTCGGCAAATATCTGATGGTGGGCAATGGCGGCGGCGCGTCGGCGCTCTTCGCCGATCCGCTCAACGAATATAAAGGCTGCGTCACCGGCGCGGCGGTGCTGTCTTATGTCCCCAACGATGTGAAGGGGCGTGGCTGGTATGGCGGCGGCCGCATGACGGCGCGCGGCCAGCAATCGCCGATCCAGTATGGCCTGTCGGGACCGCGGGGCGCGCCAAGCTGGGGCGCGGGGTACAAGAAGGCGCTGATCGAACAGGCCAACCGCCGCCTGACCCTGGTCAACTTCATTTCGCAATTGCCGCTGGAAACCAACATGGTCGATCTGGACCCGGACGCGAAAGACGCCTGGGGGCTGCCGGCGCTGCGTATCACCACTACCAGCCATGAGAACGACTTCAAGGCGATGCGCTTCTTCATCGACAAGTCGGTGGAGATTCTGCAAGCGGCGGGCGCCACCCAGGTCTGGGCCGACAATCTTTCCGACAGTCGGGGCGGCTCGCATGCCCGCGGCACCTGCCGCATGGGCAACGATCCCAAATCCTCGGTGGTGAACAAATATCACCGCGCCCATGACGTGCCCAACCTGTTCGTGATCGACGGCTCAAGCATGGTCACGGGCGGTCGCAACCATCCCACCATGACCATCTCCGCGCTGGCCTATCGCTGCGCCGAACATCTGGTGAAGGCGGCCAGAACGGGAAATGTGACGATCTAGCCGCGTCTTTTGCTTTCGACGTTGCCGTGCAATCTTGCGCACCCATGAAAATCGCCTTTTTCAATCCCAGCACCATGGCGTTCAACGTCGAGACGCCCCAGCTGCAGCCGCTGGGCGGCATCGCCTCCTGCCTGTGCTATCTGGCGCGGGCGCTGGCGGACCGCGGTCATGACGTCACGCTGGTCTCGCTGCTGCCCGACGGCACGCCGCCCGTGCTTCTGGGCGTGAAGCATCAGCCGATCCATCCCGTGCTGGCCGATCCGGCAGGCTATTTCGCGAAAGAGAATTTCGACGCCGCCATCGCGGTGAATTATCCCGACATCGCGCCTTATATAAGAAGCGGCAGCCCCCGCACGCTCAACATCGCCTGGCCGCATGTCTTCGCCAACCAGCCGGCGCTGAACCTGCTGCCGCAGGTCCAGCAGATGCTCGATCTGATCGTCTATGTCAGCGAAACCCAGCGCGCCGATTTCAAGCTCGCCACGCGCGGCGTGGTGATCGGCAACGCCATCAGTCCCGGTTTTGAAAACATGTTCGCGTCGGCGGAAGACCTGCTGGCCGCCAAGCAGAACCGCGCCGTCTACGCCTCCATGCCCTTTCGCGGGCTGGACGAGCTGGTCGAGGTGATGGGCCGCACCAGGGCGCAGACCGAGTTGCATGTGTTTTCTTCGATGCAGGCCTATCAGGACTCTGACGAGCGTTTCGCCGCGCTCTATGCCGGCATGGGCGCAAACCCGCGCATTCGCTATCATGGCGGGGTGGGGCAGGCGGAGCTGGCGCGGCAATTCCGCGGCGCGGCCTTTCTGGTCTATCCCTCCACCTTCATCGAGACCTATTGCATCGTGGCGCAGGAAGCCCTCGCCGCAGGCCTGAAGGTCATCAGCAACACGTTCGGCGCGCTGCCGGAAACCACTATGGGCTTTGCCGACCTGCTGCCGGTGACCGGCAACTTCAACCGCCAGACCCATGTCGCGGGCATCACCGATTTGCTGGACAGGAACGAAGCAGCCTTCCGGGTTAGCCCGCGCGAATGGGCCCAGGAGCGCTTCGCCCAGGTCCAGGCCATAAACCGCGTCAGCACCTGGGCGGCCCGCGCCGCCCAGTGGGAAGCACTGCTGGTTTCGCAGTTGCGCAATTGACGCCCGCAAGCCGCGCGCCCTAGCATCACGCGCATGATTACCGACCGCGACGTCGCGCAGTATCACGAGACCGGCTACCTGGTGGTGCCCGATGTCATCGAACCGGATCTGCTGGGGCGGCTGCGCGCCGCGCTTGATGGCTTGGTGGCCAATGCGGCTTCCGTCACCGACCATACCGATGTGTATGACCTGGAGCCGGGCCACACGCCCGAAAGTCCCAAGGTGCGCCGCATCAAGCTGCCGCATTCCCACACGCCGGTATTCTGGGAGCTGGCGCAGTATCCGCGCATGGTGGAGATCATGAACAGGCTGCTGGGCCCGTCGGGTGCGCGGCTGCAAAGCTCCAAGATCAACCTGAAGGCGCCGCATTACGGCTCGCCGGTCGAATGGCATCAGGACTGGGCGTTCTATCCACACACCAATGACGACATGCTGGCGGTCGGCGTGATGCTGGACGATGCCTATCTGGAAAACGGCCCGCTGCTGGTGGTGCCCGGTTCGCACAAGGGCCCGACCTGGGACCATCACGATGCGCAGGGCTATTTCTGCGGCGCCATGGATCCCACCCGCAACGAGGTGGATTTCGACAGCGCCGTGCCGCTGACCGGCAAGGCCGGTTCGATGAGCTTCCATCATGTGCGCGCCGTGCATGGTTCGGCGCAGAATGTCTCCGACAAGCCGCGCCGCCTGCTGCTGTATGAATTCTCCGCCGGCGATGCCTTCCCGCTGATGGGCATCAAGGACTGGGACCAGTACAACCGCAACCTGGTGTCGGGCACGCCGATCAACACGCCGCGCATCGTGCCCGCGCCGGTGCGCATGCCGCTGCCGCCGTCGCCGCGCCCCGGTTCGATCTACGAGAACCAGAGCACGGCGCAAAACAAATACTTCGCGCGGCGCGAACCGGCGAAAGTCTAAGCGGCGCGTTAGACGTCCGCGTGAGGGGAATTCTGTGACGGACGTTGCCGCCCCATCGCCGACACGCTTGCGCCATGTGATGCTGGCTGCCGGCATCGGCTCGGCGCTGGAATGGTACGATTACTTCATCTACGGCATGGCCTCGGCGCTGGTGTTCGGGCCGCTGTTCTTTCCTTCCTATGATCCCGCCACCGGCGTGATGGCGTCCTTCGCCACCTTTGCCGTGGGCTTCCTGGCGCGGCCCTTCGGCGGCTTGTTCTTCGGCCATTTCGGCGACCGCTGGGGCAGGAAACCCATGCTGGTGGCGACGCTGCTGCTGGTCGGTGGCAGCACCTTCATTATCGGGCTGCTTCCCACTTACGCGCAGATCGGCATCTGGGCGCCGATCCTGCTGCTCACCATGCGGCTGTGCCAGGGCTTCGGCGCGGGCGCGGAATATGGTGGCGCGGTGGTGATGGCGGTGGAGTTCGCCCCCGAAGGCCGGCGCGGCCTGTACGGCGCGTTCGCGCCCATGGGCACCACGGTGGGCAACGCCATGGCGGGGCTGACCTTCTGGCTGATCGGCATGCTGGCGGCGGAAGATTTGATGACCTGGGGCTGGC
>CAILUV010000017.1 GCA_903837555.1 uncultured Alphaproteobacteria bacterium | reverse complement strand
CTCAACTCAAGATCGGGAGCATCGCCGGCGCCAACAACAGCGGTGCCGGCGCCCGCCTGGCGCCGGCTGGCCGTTGCGCAAGGCGCCGACAGGTCATGGTTTATGAACTGGCCAAAATAGGTATAGACCGGAGGAAGCTGCATGCGCGGCGTAGGGTATTCATGCTGCCGGTAGACTTCCTCGAAGCTTGTGAGGCGCGCCAGCGTTTGTTCAGCAGAGGCGCCAGGGAACAGGCCGGCATCCGGCTTGTTGGCAAGCTCCGGGAACAGGTAGCAGTAGTCCGCCCATGTAGCACCAGGGTCCAATTGCGCAGCAGTGGTTACATGCGGCCCGTCAAGACCATGCTTACTCGTGATGATACCCAATTCACCGTCTCCTTATCATCTCTGCTGGCTTAGTAAGGCTCAAGGAGATTACTCGCAGAAAGCTGCAGCGGGTCGAGCGGGCGGCCGGTGATCCGCCGGAACCGGGCAGCGTTAACCTGACCGCCAAGCGCACAGAAGCCGGTAACGATCACCTTGGCGCTCGCCAGCGGATCGCCGGGAAGAGTCAAGTTGACGGCCAGGACACGGTGGCCTCTGCTGGCCAGATTTCGGAGCAGTTGAACCGTATCGGGCACGACATAGGGCTTCGGCTTGGCGTCCGGATCAGGTTGCAGCTGCGGCATGCGATCAACGGATGCCGCCGCAAGCCAGCGCCGCGCCTCGTCATCGCCCGCTTCCGCCGCCAGCGCGAGGCCGGCCTCGGTCTGAATCATTTCCGTAACCGCGGCCAACGCCGCTTCGGCTGCGGTGAAACGCGCCGCACTGCCCAAGGCAACATGCCCGCCATCAGGCGCGGCGGACAGAGCAGCCACAACCGGAACGCCACTGTCCTGCGAGATATCGAGCAGCACCGTCCGCCTTACGCGGGTTTCAAGCCACCATGCCAGACGCGGCGCCACGGCATCGATGAGTTCGGCCGGCCAGGCCGCACGGCGCTGGCGGCCATGCCACCACAGCGCCACGGCATCGCGTTCGATACACTCCAGGAGTCCATTGCCGCAGGCCTCCGCATAGGTGTTGGCAGCTGCGCAACCGGTTGAGTCGGCCCCCACAGGCGGCCCTGCTCCCAGCGCTTGCGGGTGATCGAGAAAGACCCGCCGGGCTTGTGGCAACGCGCTCTCGTGGTTCAGCAAGTCCGTGGCTTCGACGAGTTCCAAGCCCTCCCGGTCATGGCGCTGGGCGCCGGGATGATTGCGGGCCAGGCTGGCGCGCAACTCCAGCGCCTCCGCGCCGGCGGCGATCAGTGCCAAATTAGGGGTGAGACCACGGCCTGCGGGCAGGCGCGGACGGTCGCCCGTCACGCCGTCCGCCAAAGGCCGGGCGACAGCGAGAAAGATTGGCAGCCCAGGAAAATCCAGCCGCGTGAGCTCGAATTCATCCGCCAGCGCTGCACTCAGCCGAACAAGCAATCCTGCCGGCGGCTGCGCCATTCCGCTAGTAACCATCGCACCAGCAGAAGGGCCAGCCTCCCGCATATCTGGAGAATAAGGGAAAAGATGGTACGGGGCCGGCGGCGCAGCCGCCTTCGCCAAGTCCT